>JACRDF010000004.1 GCA_016212925.1 Desulfomonile tiedjei | reverse complement strand
CTGCAGGACAAGGGAGCCGACCTCGAAGGCCGCACGAAACAAGACAGCGAAGAGACGATCTACGAGTACCCCGGTATTTGGATTATTCCGTACTGGGCCAACTAAGGACCCGGCGTGACAACTCCGCACCCCGGGAATTATGAGGGGCCGCCCAAAAACCGGCGGCCCTTCCCCGACTAACATTGGTGGAGGATACCATGAAAAGGAAACGCGACCGAGTAGTACCTGTCAAAAGCTACTGTGGCAAGGTTCTTCCAGGGGCCCTAGTCATCATGATGTTGATTGCAATAATTGGCGGGAACCCATCTACAGCACTCGCGGTGCGGCTCGATCCCCAGTACACACCCCTCATGGAAGCCTGTGCGGCGGGCGACATCGGTGTGGTCAAAAGACTGATCGAAAATGGTGCGGACGTCAATGAGCGCAACAAACACGGGGGAACTCCACTCTCAGTCGCCTGTTACCGCGGGAAGTTAGATGTCGCAAAATTGTTGCTGGAAAGAGGCGCGAATCCGAATGTGAGGACTCCCGGCTCCGGGCTTCTTTCGCTGCTTATGGACGCTTGTGTCAGAGGCAATCTCGATTTGGTCCGATTATTGGTTGAACACGGGGCCGATATCAATGAACGCAATCGATCCGGTTACACAGCTCTCGCGCTTCTGGCGAACCACATCCGACTGAGGGACGAGAGGACGAAGAAAGACAATATCATCATAAAATACCTGAAAAGCCGCGGGGCCACTGAATAGTCGGCTACTTCAGACAGAATCGTTCATGTCTTATAGTTGCCTATCCCTGTGGGCCTCACACAACAGAACGGCGCAATGCCTCCAGGATCAAAGTGATAGAAGACATCCGCTCGTGAGAAATATCTACGTCGACCTTTCCGCTTAAAACAAGGCGGGTGTTCTCCATCAATAATCTTCATCTTTTCTTGTTATCTGCTCCCGCTCCTTCCGAATTGTAAAAGCAAGACCGAAGAAAGACGGAAGGTGCAAACAGCATGAAAACATGGGCTATAAAGAGAATGCAGCAGATGGAAGCTAATGGCGCTCCCGAGTTGGCACGGATGTTTGAGCTGGTTGCCCGAATCTGCGAACTGGACGAACAGCTCACCGGCAGCAGGCACGGCACGACTTATATTCCACCGGTCCATGGGGTGAATACTCAATCTCCAACGGCACGTCAGTTTGCTTGAGGTGGAACAAAGTGTTCGTCCGGCGTTAGTCCGTTTCGCAATGGTTTGCCCTCGACAGGCGGTGTGACTCCGGAGCGGAGTCAGGTCCACCGTTCGTAAGGAAGGAGGCACATCCCTGGCTCGGGAGTTGTGAACTTTATGACGAATCAATATTAGAAGCTGACGAACGGCCGAGAGCGGTACTCAAACCCAATCTACCGACAGACACTCTTGTGAAAATGACACTCACTTGTCTCGTATGCCGCAGAGTATCTTGTCGGGCCCGGATTTCTACTACACCATTCCAGCAGTTGGGGTAAGAAACAGGGAGACGCCTTTCATCATATCCGTGACGACAGAGGTCTTGCCGCTGGGATTCGGAAATAAAACAAGTGAAATATGATTTTGACTTCTGGTTCTCCTTGGATATATCGACCACACAAGCGAAAGGGGAAAATCCTCATGAGCGATCGCACGGTACCGGAGATGCTGATTGATGCTTGTCGATCTGGAGATCTGGGCGCCGTAAAGGAATTCCTGGATTCGGGGTTGGATGCTACCTCCAGATCGGTAGATGGTGAGACTGGTCTCATTGCAGCATCTGAAACCGGACGGATCGAAGTCGTTAAGCTCCTTCTCGATTGCGCAGCGAATGTAGACGCAAGAGATGATGAAGGCAATTCCGCTTTAAGCAGGTCCATTTTACGAGGATTTACGGACATAGCACACATGCTGGTTGAGCATGGCGCTGACATCAACGCGATGTATGAAGTGGAAGGTTCTGCCACTCCGTTGATAATGGCAGCCTGGTGCGGAAACATGGAGCTCGTGAAGCTCTTTGTGCGACAAGGAGCAAATCTGGAAGCACGACAACACAAAGGAGGAACTGCTTTACTGACAGCAATCTATCAGAAACATTGGGAGATCGCGGATTACCTCATACAATGCGGCGCGGACGTTAATGCTGCAAATGATTCAGGCGAGACACCATTGATAATAGCTTCCTTTCACGGCAGTACAAATACGGCTCGATTGCTGCTCGAATGCGGAGCCGACGTAAACCACCGCCATTTTGGGGGAGGCACTGCGCTCATGTGCGCAAGTTGGAAAAGTAATCTTTCTGCAGCGGAACTGCTCATTGAAGCTGGAGCAGAAGTGAACAGCCAGAACAAGGTCGGAGCCACCGCCTTGACTGGAGCAGCGACCTACGGTCACCTTTCAATCGTGGAGTTGTTGATCGAATCTGGCGCCGATGTCAACGCCCGGGACCAGTTTAGCTACACCGCTTTGTTGAATGCTGCTGCGAGAGGATTTCCTGATATCATTGACTTCATGCTGAACAATGGCGCGGACATTAACGTTGCTGATAATGATGGGAAGACTCCTTTGATTTTGGCGACGGAGAATGGATTTGCCGAAGCAGCAAGAATCCTTATCGAGCGCGGAGCCGATGTGAAAGCAAAGGATACTGAGAATCGTACGGCTCTCACATGTGCCATTGATGCCGGAAACGAAGAAATAGTTCAATTGTTGCTGGCCGCCGGAGAAGCATGACTTCCTTCACAGTCGGTCACCGCGGAGATCGCAGATACCGCGGAAACAATTGGTCCGCCATCCCGATGCAAGGCAAAGAAGGAATCGCGCCCCTTCTGCGTTCGCGGGGCATCCCGCGTCTCGCGGGACGGTGATCCCGTGTTGAAAGCAAGACTTCTCTGACACTGAACGCTTGTATTTTGGCAACCGCCATAAGTCGGTCAGTGTCACTCATCAGGATACTGTTCCCACTACCCGAGTCCCGGTTTCTTTGCCTTCCACCTAAAATATAGCAAGTGTCAAAAATAGTGTCCGATTATTAGAAGCGCCTCTTTGAATTTGGTAGGTGCCGGCCGATTTCGGAGAATACTTGTTTCCAATTTGTTACCATTTTCGCGGACTGAGATGGAACGAACCGGATTCGGTCCAACTCAGTTGGATTGAAATTGTTGGGGATTTCGATTAGGGCGTCTGTTAATCAGAGTGTTTTTCGCGTTCGCAACGCGGGGGTCGAGGGTTCAAATCCCTTCATCTCCACCAAGGAATTCAACAAGAAGAATCAGGAGGTTAAGCTTTGAAGCAGGCATCCTGATTTTCTTGTTCTGACCCCTCGGTGTCCAAATAGTGACTATCAAGAACCTCCCAGTGTCCAACTTCAGCAGAGGTGTCTGCAGAAAAGGCAATGGTCAATCAAATTAAGACTTCACGGATGAGCCAAGAGCAGATTTGACCCCTTTACAGGGCGTCCGTTGAATTGGTTGTTTTTTTGCGTTCGCAACGCGGGGGTCGAGGGTTCAAATCCCTTCATCTCCACCAAGGAATTTCACAAAGAATCAGGATGTTATACTTACGAGGCGGCATCCTGATTTTCTTGTTCTGACCCCTCGGTGTCCAAATAGTGACTATCAAGAATCTCGCAGTGTCCAACGTCAGCAGAGGCGTCTGCAGAAAAGGCAATGGTCGTTGACATTAAGAGTTCACGGATGAGCCAAGAGCAGATCTGACCCCTTTTTCCCCTTTTTTCCCCTCAGCATAGACAGGCTTTGATTATTGGGGATCGCTATTCTTTTGATCCTTTCGTTAAGAGCACTTTGGGTGACGCGACGGAATGGGCAACCCAAACGACGATTTTGTAGGTAAAATGTCACCAGAAGCTGAAAGATTGGTAAGTTACGACCTCTATGGAGGGATCTTCGGCCAATCTATCGTCGAAAAACGAAATACCGTAGCCCTGCAACCGCCAGGCAACCAGGAAGCTCTTGTGGAATTTGACAGACATTCAAGTATTGTGGAAATTGTTGCTGTACGGGCAGTTGCAGTTCCACGGCGTCCACGGCCACAACTATTACTTGCGTGGCTTTCGGGGCAGCCTTATACTCAATTCTGAAAAATGCGAAAGGAACAAGACGATCAGGAATAATTTCAAAGCTGTATCAGCGCCCTCATCCGGTGGGCAAGCAGCAGAATCGGAACAACGAAGGGCGGCAGATAGGCAATACAGCATAGGGCTTGGTTACCTGCGAGCATTCATTATAGTACTCGTGGTCCTTCATCATGCTGCTCTCGCCTATCAGTCGTTTCTCCCCACGTCTCCTGCATCTACGCTGGCCGAATATATGCATTCTGTCCGTGCTATCTCTCCAGTGAATGATCAACAGCGTTCGATGATCCTTTCTCTCATAGCGTTCTTTAATGACAGATTCTTAATGTCCCTGATGTTCTTCCTTTCGGGACTATTCGTCTGGAAGAGTCTTCGGAGCAAAGGCAGATCTGTCTTCTTTCGCGACAGGCTAATAAGGCTCGGTCTACCGTTTGCAGTAATGGTGATTCTTGCACCACTCGCTTATTACACGACTTATCTCCAAATCGGCACGAATGGGGGGCTATCTGGCTATTGGCATCAATGGGTGTCTCTTGGCGACTGGCCAAGCCCAGGACCCGGATGGTTTCTTTGGTTATTGATGGTTTTTGACATCATCGCAATACTCTTATATGCACTGATACCCACGAGGAGCGATTTCTTTGATAAGATAACGTCTGGCGTACTGAGCCGCCCGGCGCTATTTTTCGTGTTCCTTGTCCTAATATCTGCACTAGCCTATATCCCAATGTGCACCGTTTGTGATCCCAACTGGTCCTGGTGGGTATGGGGCCCGTTTAGATTCCAAACAAGCCGCATATTCCTGTATATGGTCTATTTCCTGGTCGGAGTCGTTCTCGGTGCTTATGGCATTGAACGAACATTGGTTACACCGAATTCGACGTTGGCACGTCGCTGGGGCATCTGGGTAGTTGTGGCGTTGGCAGCTTCTCTGATAAATCTCGTCGCGCTTAAAGGTACGAATCAAATCCTAGCCAGTGTTTCCTTTGTAGTCTCCTGCGCTGCATCCTCCTTTGCCTTCCTGGCAGTATTTTTAAGATTCGCAAGAAGGCGAAGAAAGATATTCGACAGCCTTTCCTCTAATTGCTACGGCATATTCGTAATCCACTATGGGGTCGTGAGTTGGCTGTTGTATGCCATGCTGAAAGCGCCGCTGCCTGCCGTAGCCAAGGGATCCATTGTTTTTGTCTGCGCGTTAATGCTGTGTTGGGGAGCCGTCGCCGTCGTTCGCGGTATTCCGGGAGTTGCGAGGGTATTATAGGAGTGTGGGGCAGTTGGTAGAAATGCCGTACGTCCATCTGCTTTCTTGGCCAATTGGACCATATCTTTCGAATAATCAGCTGCCTTCGAAAGTTCAACGTCAGCGAAAATGGGAACTGAAAAGGGATACTGTTGAGCGAGAGTCTGCCCAATTCAATTAGCTGGTCGTTCGTCAAAATTTCAGCTAACATTAGCTAACAGAATTCAAAACGACTTATCACCAAAAGGAACAAAACGGAACGATGGCGGTTGAAATAATTAAGGAATTGTCATAACTGGCTAGGATCACTAACGCAGAAAATGCGTTTGCAACGCGGGGTCGAGGGTTCAAATCCCTTCATCTCCACCATAATTCTTCGTCAAGAACCACTGAGAAATCTCAACCATTTTCCTTGAAAATAGTCCGCACTTAGCTTGAGTGAGGTCCTCTGCTTACCGAACTTATGCGGCCATCTCAAGTTGCGGGAAGAATGCCGTTCAGGTTACGCCCCTTTTCTGTCAGCCGATATTGCTGTTTGCTGCTTTGAGGTTTGTGAGGGATCGTCATCTCCACCAGGCCGGCCTCCATCAGCGGGGCCAGCACCTGGTTCCTGAACTTGGTTCTGTTTGCCCGCCTAATTATACCCATAAGATCCGTAATGCCTTGTTTTGTATGGAGACTTTTCAGGATCTGCACTTGGTCATCACTTAGTCCCCGCATGGTCCAAACATGGTCCGAACTTAGTCCTGACTTGGTCCCAACGCGGGTCTGAGAGGCCTTGGTTATTCGCTCAGTACCTGACCAGGTCCCCAAGGTTTTCGATGGGACGCTCGAGCCTACAGATCGGTCGTGTCTCGCCAGGGTATGTGTTTGGTTTTCGTGAGAAGCAAGGCCATACCGGTTCAGCTTGCGATAAAGTGTGCTGAGATTAATGTTTAATCTCTGGGCGATTTCGCTTTTCGAGACATTCATGGCCATCAGCTTGGCTATGGTATGCTTTTCAAAGTCCTTGGTTGACTGAATCTCGAGGTTCGGTTTCGCTTCCGTGGCCTGATAGATCACATCAACCGGGATGAGATCCGCAGTCAGCTGGTTTGTCTGGACGCAGTTCATCATACGTTCCACCACATTCTGCAATTCACGAATATTTCCCGGCCATTCATGCTTCAGAAAGAAATCGATTACCTCCTGATCGATGCGATCGATCCTTCTCCCCAGGGCTTTGGAATATTTCTTGACGAAATAGTCCAGGAGCAGAGGTATGTCGTCCAGCCTTTCGCTTAAAGGAAGTAGGCGAATCGTAAAAACGTTTAAACGATAATAAAGGTCCTTGCGGAAATTCCCTTTATAAACCTCGTCCAACAAATCTTTGTTGGTTGCTGCAATGATGCGGACATCAACCGGACGCATCTTGGCTCCGCCGATGCGGAAAACGCATTTCTCTTCGATGACTCGCAACAGGACGGGCTGCATTTCGAGCGGCATCTCGCCAATCTCGTCCAGGAAGATCGTCCCGCCGTCGGCCAGCTCGAATTTCCCCTGATTCCCGCCCCGCCGGGAGCCCGTGAACGCGCCTTCCACATGGCCGAAGAGTTCACTGGCGATCAGATCTCTGGGGATAGCGCAACAGTTGATCGCGATATAAGGTGCGTTTTTACGCTCACTGGCGGTGTGGATGGCCTGCGCGTAAGCGTCCTTTCCCACGCCGCTCTCCCCCAGGAGCAGGACATTGGAACTGCTCCCGGATGCCAATCTCGCCTGCTCGACTGTGTTCAGAAATTCGATGTTCCGCCCGCAGATGGCGTCAAACGAAAAATTTGCCCGGGCCCCGATCATGCTTGTTACCAGTTTCTTGACGCGTCTAATCTCCGTCAGGATCAGGATCTTACCTATGACTTCACCAGCTGACGATAAAATCGGGTTCCACGTAAGGGTAAAATCATTCCATGTCTTACCGGAGTGTATCCGGACCTCAACATGTACCAGATGATCGTTGCCATCTATCAGAGACAAGACTTGCCGGTTTTCTTGACCTAAGACCAGTTGGAGGCTCTGGCCGAGAATCACTTTGTCGTTGAGCGCCAGGATTTTTTTTGCTTGATCGTTGATCAGTGTAATGAGGCCCTTATTGTCGATGGCAATCAGCGCCTCCGGAATCGAGGCCATGACAGTTTGCTGATAGCTGTTTGCAATCTCGCTTTTGACAAAGGCGGCTTTTGCCTCGTCCAGCGACTGATTGATCTTCATCTGGTTTTCGATCAGGTGGGCCGCGGCGACGGTCATACCGTAAGCATGATTATTTGCTCGATCACGACGACAAAACAGGACAATGCCGCCGAGAAATATCCCATCCGGGTCGAAGATGGGGGCGGCATAGGCAGTGGACACATGAGAGCGCTTAAGGTAATGTTGAGCCCCCATTACGCAACTTGGCTGTCTCGTTCTAATCGTCAACGCGATCGTGGTGGTTCCGACGGATTCTTCGTCCCACAACGCGCCGACTACCCAATTCTCCTGTCGAGCCCTCTCTTGAAAGCTTTCGGCAATTTGAACCTCAATCAGAAAACCCTGAGGATCGAAAAAACTAACCACGAAAGAGGTGAACGAGACCAAATGATGGTAATGGGTCAAAAAGAACCGGCTGTTCTGAACGAGTTTACTATTCTTTTCGGCCAAGACGCTGAACTCTTCTTTCGTCAAGATTTTCTGGTGGGGAATTCCCAGGGGATCGAGACCTTGCTCGCGACAGCGGATCCATGAATCAAAAATATCCTGAGGAATTAACTCCTTGTCCACATTTTCATCACCTTGCACAAACTTTTCCCATTCCCGATAAATCGAGTTGAATTTGGCCTGACGCCTAATTTTGTCTGAGCTTTCTCCCTCGGCTGCGAAGGGATTCAAAGCGAGATTTCTAAGAGTCATTTATGATTCTCCATTTTTGGTTGCATTCTGCAAAAAGATCTTCTCTTTATGCAAAACTAATGGCTGCAATATCAAGCAAAAAGATCCTCCGTAACAATAATTCCATGCATTGTTAAATGCTTAAGCACATATGCGTCGATGGCATATTAAATGCTAAGGAAGAACGAGTGAGCATTAACATGCCAACTAATCAAACGGAAGGATCGCCGCCTTTTTTCAGCCCACGAGATAGCTGCTGTCGAAAGATTCCCGATTTCTTGTCGCGTAAATTGCAGAGCAGTTTCTCAAATATACAGCCTATCTTATCGAGGTGGTTATAACTATAGTGATTCTCAAGAGTTTTCGCGGAATGAAGGCACGGTGGCGCGTTGGTCAACGGCGGCCAATAGGCCGCCCTACGGGAGATGACATCAAGCCTGGGACTACAAATGTAGGGCGGCCTATTGGCCGCCGCAAATTGCGGGGCGAGTCAAGATGAAGCCACCAGAGGGACACGCCGGCCAATTCGTGATCACTTTCGAGAACAGGTATAATAAGATTACTATCGAGCTAAGGAGGATTTACTCGTGATCAAATCGAGACTATGTGAATTAGTCGGGATCAAGTACCCGGTCATCCAGGCGGGCATGGGCCCCTTCAGCAACAACAACCTCTGTGTGGCAGCAGCAAACGCGGGGGTTCTGGGACTGCTTTCCACCAGCGGTCTGTTCAGCAAACAGGATCAGCCCTGGATATACAAGGCTTTTGTGGAGAGCGGGGAGGCCGACTATGACGACGATATGGCCACGGCTTTGGAAAAGGTATTGAAGCGAACCTATCGTCTCACCAAAGACAAGGGGGGCATTTTCGGAATAAACGTCATGGTGTCGGCGGAGTTGAAGGATCGTTCGGAGGTTATGATTGACACTGCCATCAGGGTCAGGGAAGAGAATCCCGACATTAAGAACCATTTCAAGGTGATCTTTACCTCGGCCGGTGACCCTGTCGGCTGGAAGGACAAGATCAAGGGCGCGGGTTTCACCTGGATGCATGTCGTTCCCTCCGTCAAGGGCGCTCTGCGTTGCAAGAAGGCCGGTGTCGATCTGATCGTTGCCTCCGGCCATGAGGGAGGATTCCACACCTCCTGGGAACCGGTCCACTCCCTAATACTTCTGCCTGCCGTGGTCGAGGCGGTATCCGACGAAAAGACCCTGGTATGCGGCGCAGGAGGTTTCTGCGACGGTAAGACCCTGGCTGCGGCCCTGGTCTTAGGCGCGGATGGAGCCCAGATGGGGACCCGCTTCCTGGCAACGCAGGAGAGCGATTTCCACCAGATATGGAAAGAGGGCGTCGTGGCCGCGGGTGACCGGGGGACCCTTGTGGCCCGCGGTTTTGTCGGTCCCGCCCGGTGGTTGAAGACCCCCAGGAGCCTCGAGCACCAGAAGAACACACTCCAGAAGTCGCCAGGAGTCTTCCTTGGCGCTCCGGATGACTTTTCCACGATTGACATGTCCCTGATCGAATTTGAGATAGAGTCTATTCGGGCCGTCTATGACGGCAACAAGGAGAAAGCCCTCCTGGCTGCCGGCGAAGTGGCACAGCGGATCCAAGACATGCCTAAGGTCAACGACCTGGTTCAGTGGATTGTTAATGACGCGGAAAATATCCTGCGCAGCGTCCCGACAAAATACCTGGCTTAAGAACCACGGCCGCGTGAAAAAGTCCTGAAGACAAAATACGCGGCCGTTTCTTGCTGAACTGTTGGAAATGGTAAGCGGGCCAAGAGAACTTAAATGAATATTGCCGAATTGAGGGTGAAAAGTCTTGCACTCGGCGACTGTAGCCGCTGGGGAAAATGAGCTACCGGGGATATGACCCGACGCAGAGCGAGACTGGCGACGTGCTGAGAAAATGCGGTTATTTCAAAGCGGGGAACGGAGATCTCTTAAAGATTGTCCATGCCCCGCTTTCTTAAATTACACAAACGAGGAAGGCAAAACATGAATAGCAGAGAAGTCGTGTTTGTTGACGGCGTCCGGACGGCATTTGGGACCTTGGGACGCACACTGCGGAATTTCACGATGGAAGAACTCGGCGGGCTGGCTTTGAAGGGCCTGTTGGAAAAGACCAAGATTACAGAGAAGGCACATGTGGATACTGTATTTGCGGGGTCGGCGATCGGCGGTACATCCGCCCTGAATCCCGCGCGCTGGGCCGCCCTTGCTTCCGGTCTGCCCGTGACGACTGCAGCGTCTTATGTCGAGATGCAGTGCGGATCGGCCATTGACAGCATCAACCATGCCGCATGGCGGATCATCGCGAACCAGGCGGACATCATCATAGCGGGCGGTATGGAATCTTACAGTCAGGCATGCTGCAAATTCTCCATGTCGACCGAGCCGTTCAGGATGATACCTCCCATGCCGGTCCCGACTTCTCTTTCTCCCACTAAGGACCCTGCCACCTCGAACATGGGACTGACGGCTGAAGCCTTGCAACAGATGTACAACATCTCCAGGCAGGAGCAGGATGAGTTCGGCTACCGGAGCCAGGTCCTGGCAAGGAAAGCGATTGATGCCGGCTACTTTGTCGACGAGATCGTGCCGATAAAGGTCCTCACCGGGAAAAAGACCCCTCCGATTGAATTCAAGGTTGACGAACATCCCCGCGAAACCTCGATGGAAGCCCTTGCAGCGCTGCGCCCAGCATTCATCGCAAACGGGACGGTTACGGCCGGAAACGCATCCGGACGTAACGACGGGGCCGCTTTTGTACTCATGATGACCAAAGAGAAGGCGATCGAGCTGGGATACACACCGATGGCCAAATGGCTGAGCGGTGGTGATTACGGTGTCGATCCCAAGATCATGGGAATCGCGCCTGCTTACGCGATCCCCCAGGCATTAAAGCGCGCGGGCCTGAAGCTTGCGGATATTGAAGTCATGGAGTGCAACGAGGCCTTTGCAGTGCAGAATCTCGCGGTGATCAAGGAACTCGAAAAGCAGATGGGCGAGAAGATCAATATGGAGAAAAACTGGAACCCGAACGGCGGCGCTATCGCATTCGGCCATCCGAATGGAGCTTCGGGCGCCCGTATTTGTCTCTTCACAATGAAAGAGCTTATCAGAAGAGGAGGAAAATACGGCTTTTTCAGTTCCTGCTGCGGTGGCGGACTCGGCGTGGCCACGGTCATCGAGAATCTTCAGGGCTGAAATTGAAAAACACATGATGAGGCAGGGGTCAACCATGAGGGCCAAGGAAGGGTACATTAAGAGCTTGGCCAAGATGAAGCGGGACCTGTACGCCGACGGTCGGAAGATCGACCGGACAGATGAATGGCAGATGAACTGCCGGGTTGCCCGTGAACCCATCTTTTTCGCTTGTGCCTTTGCATTTGATTGGGGGCGTAAGAAACTCTGAATTCTCAAGGAATTTGCACCCTATGGACGGGTCGGTGTTGTATAAGGGGTGTTCGCACAATTTTCAAAGGGAGCTTGTCCATGAAGACTCTACAGCATCTGTCGGAACCGATTAAAATCGGCGCTCTCCAGGTTTCCAACCGGGTTGTCATGCCGCCGATGGGCACGGGGCTGGCCGATACCGACGGCATCGTCAGCGAGGCCAACCTCGCGTATATCAAACGCCGGGCGCAAAGCGGCGCCGGTCTGCTTATCACGGAGATCACGGCCGTTCATCCGGCAGGCCACGTTTCCCCCAGCGGTCTGGGGGCGTGGGACGACAAGTTCATCCCCGGCCTATCCAAGATGGCGGCAGCCGTTCATAGTCAGGGCGCTAAAGTTGCTCTACAGCTTCATCACTGCGGCCGGGAAAGTTACCTGCTGCAAAAGAAGAATTTGGCCCTCGGCCCTTCGGCCATTCCCAGTTACATATTCGGCTTTCTCGGTTCTCCGCACGAAATGACTCTGGAAGACATCCAGGAGGCGATAGCCGCTTTCGGCTCCGCGGCGCTTCGCGCCAAAGCGGCCGGATTTGACGGCGTGGAACTCCACGGTGCGCATGGCTATCTGCTCATGCAGTTTCTTTCCGCGCACTCCAACCAGCGCCAGGACCAATACGGCGGCGATTTCAAGGACCGTGCGCGATTCATGCTGGAATGCACCCGGGAAGTGCGCAAACAAGTCGGCCCCGACTTCCCCGTGTCCATGCGCATCTCCGGCGAAGAAGGCATTAAAGGCGGCTATGGCATAGACGATATGCAGACGATCATCCCCGATCTGGTAGCTGCCGGTGTGGATGTCATTCATGTCTCCTTCGGCACGCACGGGAATATGGAACTCAATCTCAATACACCGAATCCCAGCGCTCCCGTTGAATTTGTTCCGGGGTTTAACGCCCATCTTGCGCGTAAGATCAAGGAAGTGGCGACAGTACCGGTCATCTCGGTCGGCCGCTTTACGGACCCTTTTTTGATGGATGAGGTTATCGCCCGCGGTGATGCGGACATGATCGCGGTGGGACGTCAGCATCTGGCCGATCCGGACTTTCTGAAAAACGCAATTGCCGGGCATCCCGAGGATACGATGGAATGCCTGGCCTGCAACCAGGGTTGCATCGAGCGCCTGTCCCTGGAGCAGCAACCTATCCGTTGCGCGATCAATCCGCAGACCGGCCAGGAACTGATCAGACCGGAAGGACCGGCGGAAATTAAACGAAATGTCTGGGTGATCGGAGCAGGACCGGCCGGGCTCACCGCGGCTTTCGAAGCCGCAAGGCTGGGACATCAAGTCACGCTATTCGAGCGCGAGAGGCAAACCGGCGGAAATGCGCGCTATGCGGCTATGGCGCCGCACAAAAATGTTTACGAGAGATATATTCTCACTCTTACAGCCAAGTGTAAAAAGCAGGGCGTGGAGATAAAGACCGGCGTGGAGGTCACTGAAGCCATGATCGATGACGGCAGGCCCGAAGCCGTGATTCTCGCGATCGGCGCGGCCAAGTCGGACTGCCCTGCCGAGGGTATCGGCACTTCCGTGGTTTGTGATGCCTGGCAAATCCTGGATGGAGAAGTTCAGCCGAAAGACCATGTTGTGGTTGTCGGCGGCGGATTGGTCGGCATGGAGACGGCTGATTTCCTGCGGGAAAAAGGTGTGAAGGACATTACCATTGTGGAGATGCTGCCGAAATCACCCGTCTTGCCGCTGGCCGCCCACGGCCAAATGCTGCATAAACGCCTGCGGGCGGCAGGGGTCAAACTGATGTTTGGCACGACAGTCAAACGCATCGAAGAAGGGGCGGTCCTCTTAACGAAGAACGCGGAAGACCTTAGGCTCGAACCGGTCGCGCAGGTCATTATTGCGATTGGTGTGACGCCTCGTAATGCTTTGAAAGACATGCTCTCGAAAAAAGGTTTTCGTCATTTTATCGTCGGTGATGCCGCTGCCCCGCGACGGATCATCGAAGCAACCACCGAGGGGGCCAAGGCCGCCTGGGAGATCTAATGAAGATATTTCTTTTTGCCGCGGTCCGATCAAATGCGATAGTTGTGCTTATGTAGCCATGGGATCAATAAAACGAGATCTAAAAGAAAAGCAGGAGGAGAGTGAAACATGAAGATAGATGACGTGAAGAATGTGAGTGTTGTGGGTGCGGGGAATATGGGGCACCAGATTGCGCTGCAGTGTGCCATGCACGGCTTTAAGACGGTCAGCACGGACGTGATTCCGGCCGTGCTCGAAAAAGCCGAGAAATTTTGCGATACCTATCTGCCGGGGCGCGTCCAGAAGGGGAAGTTGACCGAAGAGGCCGCGAGAAAAGCCCGCAGTCTCATCTCCTTTACAGGCGATCTGAAAGAGGCCGTCAAGGATGCCGATTTGGTTATCGAGGCGGTCCTGGAAAGAATCGATCTGAAGCGGAAAGTCTTTGCCGATCTGGACAAGTTCGCTCCACCGAAAGCCATTCTGGCCACGAACAGTTCTTTCATTGTCAGTTCCCGCGTCGCGGATGTTACCAATCGTGCCTCTCAGGTCTGCAACCTCCATTTCTTCAACCCGGCGCTGGTCATGAAGCTGGTCGAAGTGGTCCAAGGGCCCCATGTCTCCGACGAAACCGCGCAGTGCATGATGGACTTCTGTCTGAAGATCGACAAGGTGCCCATCCTGATCAAGAAAGAGGTGGATGGTTTCGTCCTGAACCGCATCTTCGCCGCTATTTCGAAAGAAGCCATGTGGATGCTGGAAATGGGCGTGGCTAGTTATGAGGATATCGATAAAGCCTGTGTCTATGGTGCGGGCCATCCCATGGGTCCCTTCCGCCTCATGGACCTTACGGGTATCGACCTGTCCTATGACATCGGTATGGACCATTTCTATGCATCAGGCAACAGGGCGGACCTTCCGACCCCGAGCGTTGTGAAGAAGGTTACCGAAGGGAAATTCGGCCAGAAGACGGGTGAGGGCTGGTACAGCTACAAGAAATAACCGATTCTACAAGTGGCTGCAAG
Source organism: Desulfomonile tiedjei (assembly GCA_016212925.1). Lineage (NCBI taxonomy): Bacteria > Pseudomonadati > Thermodesulfobacteriota > Desulfomonilia > Desulfomonilales > Desulfomonilaceae > Desulfomonile > Desulfomonile tiedjei. The sequence continues at coordinate 31,994 of JACRDF010000004.1, read as the reverse complement.
ACCTCTCTGGCCTGCGCAGTTACAGTAGGGGCGCTTCGAGAAGCGCCCAGATTTCGGGCGGTTCCCGAACCGCGCCGTACAAAGCCCGGAAACCGGTACATGTGTTATCGAGGTTTTGCAGCCAGCTGTAATTAAGGTTCATCAATTGAGCACCTTCCGGGTTGCACGATGCGGGAGGTGCTTCTTTCTCAAGGTCCTTTACGCCGGTTCTCAGAGGCCTTTGATGTGATTTATTGATTAATGGGGCCGATGGCGAACGTGTGATTTAACAGCTTGACAACCTGAAAAGGAACCTTTCATGCGGAAAGCCATTTATCACGGTATTCGGGACATCAGGGTTGAGGAAGTTACGGACCCGGCGCCAGGGCCCGGTGAAGTCAAAGTCAAAATCAAATACTGTGGCATCTGCGGGTCCGATTTGCATGAATACCTTCATGGCCCATTCCCGAAGAGCCCTTTCGGTCATGAGGCCTGCGGCACTATTGTGGCCGTCGGGCCGGGTGTTGAGGAATATTCGGTCGGCGATCGTGTTTGGGCCTTTATGGCGGGGGCCTATGCCGAGGCCATGGTCTGTCCCACGCAACGCCTGTTGAAGGTCCCCGATGATATGGACTGGAGACGGGCCGCCGTCCTGGAGCCGCTGTCAGTAGCTGCTTACGCCATAGATCGCGGCAGCGTTAGAGCAGAGGACACCGTCTTTATTGCCGGCGCCGGCACGGTAGGGCTTATGGCCCTTACAGGCCTTAAAGCCATGGGCGTCCAAACCGTTTACATGACCGACGTTTTGGAAAACAGACGAAAAATCGCCGAAAAAATGGGGGCAACACTGGTCTGGGACCCCTCAGAAATCAAGAGTTCCGCAAAGATCAGAGAACTCACGAATGGGCGAGGGGTGGATGTAGCCATCGAGGCCGTCGGCTTTGAGGCAACGTTGAAAGATTGTCTGGGTTCAGCGCGTTACCAGGGCACGGTCATCGTCCAGGGAATTTTCACCGAGCGGGCCTCCGTTCATATGCTGGGCTTCGTGACCAAAGAAACAACCATGATCGGCACCAACTCCATCAATCCTTCACTGGCCATGGAATGGCTGGAAACGGGAAAGATTCAACCGGAACGCATTATCACGGACATTATACCCCTGGCAGACATTGCCAAGTGCGGATTCGAGGTTTTGGCGGGTAAGAGCAAGACCGCCATTAAAATTTTGGTTGAACCCTGAGAGCAATCGCAGAATGGGGCGCAATCCTCTCGGACGCACTCACAGGGCTTGTGTGTGTATTTGGAACCTCTCTTGGCGTTCGATCCGATTCGTCCAAGGCTATTTAAAGATTAGGAATATGGAATAATTATCGAGGAGGCAGATTATGAACTATGAATTCATCAAGGTAGAGCAGAAAGGCCATGTGACCACGGTGACCATCAATCGTCCTGAGGTCATGAATTCCGTCAGTCCGTTGGTCAGCCTGGAAATGGACCAGGTATTCAATGATTTCGATGCCGACCCGGAACAATGGATATGTATCATTACAGGCGCGGGAGAGAAGGCTTTCTCGGCGGGCAACGACCTGAAATTTCAAGCCGTGAACGGCCCGGCCAAGATGCGTGAAATTATGAAAGGAGTGAAGGGCGGGTTTGCCGGATTAACCTCACGGTTTGACTGCTACAAACCTTTCATCGCAGCGGTCAATGGACTGGCTCTTGGAGGCGGGTTTGAAATTGCCCTTGCCTGTGACATCATTGTCGCCTCCGAAAACGCCAGTATGGGATTGCCCGAACCCCGTGTCGGATTGATTCCCGGTGCAGGTGGCGTGCATCGTTTGCCCAGGCAGATCCCCTATCACTTGGCCCAGTATATGATCATGACGTCTAAAAGAATCACGGCGCAACAGGCCATGCAATATGGGCTTGTCGCAGAAGTCGTTCCTCTCGCGGAGTTGATTCCGACTGCCGAGAAGCTCGCCGCGGAAATTCTCCTGGGTGCCCCTCTGTCTATCCGTGCAGCCAAAGAAGCAACTGTGAAAGGGTTGAACATGACCTTGCAGGAGGCCGTATCCACTCAGTTTCCGGGGCAGCTTGCCATGTATCAATCCGAAGATTTCGTTGAAGGGCCTAAGGCTTTTGTCGAAAAAAGGCCTCCCAATTGGAAGGGCAGATGAATTCCAGGGCATCACAGAGGCGTCTTTACACTTTGCCAAGAGTTTCGTCCGATTCGAGCCAGTCTTATAACGAGTGCTAAATTTCTTGCCCAAATGCAATTAGTCTGCGTACGGCGCAGGCCCCCGTGCCTGCCCCGGGACCAACGAAACGTCAAAGCAAGGGCGGACGCGGGGGTCCGCGCCGTACGAGGCCGGGGCTTCTCTGGGAACCTGAGAAATGTCGTCGCACACGGTTTCGAGAGACAAATCGGACAGTAATTTTGGCAACTAATATAAACAATTGAAAAGGAGAAATTCATGATCAAGACGGTCGATCAATACCTAGAAAGCTTGAACGACGGGCGGGAGGTCTGGTGCCTGGGAGAAAAGGTGTCGGACGTCCGGACCCATCCCACCCTGAGCGGCATCATCAAGACGGCCTGCATGGACTACGTCCTGCCGAACCACCCTGACTTCAAGAATCTGTTTGTGACGAAGGACGAGGACGGCGAGGACATCAATTTCCTGCTCACCTCCCCGCGGTCGCCCGAGGACCTTCTGAGGCGTAGGGAGTGCTATATCAACGGCATGCGCTCAGGGGGAGGCGTCATCGTCCACTGCATGGGGGCGGATGCTCTAGCAGCCTTCACCGTAGCCGCCCGGGTCATTGATAAGGAGATGAAGACGAATTATTCGGAACGCGTCGAGAATTACCGGAAACTCCTGCAGAAAAACGACCTCGCCATAACCGGCGCGATCACGGATGTGAAAGGGGACCGGAGCCTGCACCCCTCGCAGCAGAAACAGCACCAGGACTATTACTTGAGGATCGTAGACAAGCAGAAGGACGGGATTGTGGTGCGGGGGGCGAAGGTGCATATAAGCGCTACCCCGTGCGCCAACGAAGCGCTGTGTCTGCCTTGCCGGACACACGGCGAAAAGGACAAGGAATACGCCCTGGCTTTTGCGACACCTCTGAACGCGAAGGGGATCAAGCTCCTGGCTGTCGAGCCGGTCTCCCGCACGTACGGCGAAGAGGGTGAATTCGATTACCCCAAGACGAGCGAGACGCAGCCGACTGAATGCCTGATCGTCTTTGATGACGTGTTTGTTCCGTGGGAGCGTGTATTTATGTGCGGAGAGTGGCAGTTCACGCGCAACCTGGCCTATGCCTTTGCGAACTATCATCGCCTCTTCGGGACCTGCAAGATGATCGGCAAGCTCGAGATTATCACCGGCGCCGCAGCCCTGATTGCCGAGTATAACGGCGTGGAAAACGTGAGCCATGTCCGGAACAAGCTGGCCTGGATGGCCATGATCACGGAAACGGTCGCGCTCTTGGGCAAGCAGGCCTGCATGGACCCCGAGACCGAGTCGGGCCTTGATGTGGTAATGCCGAACCGGATGGCGATTAACGCCTCCAAATACACCTTCGCCAGCAATTTCCACCAGATGTGCCAGCACCTGCAGGACATCGCTGGCGGGCTCGCGACCACGGTTCCTACGTACCGCGACTGGAACAATCCTGAAATCAGGCCTTATATTGAAAAATATCTGAGCGCCAGGGACGGTGTCCCGACCGAAGACCGGCTGCGCGTGATGCGTCTCGTAAAGGATATGACCTGCAACTTCTACCAGATCGACACGATCCACGGCGAGGGCTCGATGGCGGCCCAGCAGATGTTCCTGTACGCAAGCGCGGACTGGGGCAAGCTAAAGGCAGCGGCCAGGCGTGCCGCCCATGTGGACGGCTGGCAGACCGATCCCATTTACGGAAAGCTTCTCCTGCCGAAGCAGCAGGTGAAAATGCCTCCGGTTTCTGAGTCGTATCAGAGCATCCCGCGTACGGCAAAGAAATAGACAATAGAGCCACGTGCGACCGGAAAAGCCAAACTGTACCTGAAAGAATCAATGACGGCCGGGAGAGAAGCAGGACCGTGGGCACTTACGAAGTAATCGTTTCTCGCGGCAGGCCGGTCACTTATTCAGTGGGCTCTTATTAAGGGATTAACGCGAGAGGAGATTTCATGAAGATTCACGACAAAGTTGTAGTGGTCACCGGCGCCGCTTCCGGGATCGGTCGGGGATTGTGCCGACGTTTCGCCGCCGAGGGGCCAAAGGGTATCGTGGTGTCCGACTATAATGGAGAAGGGGCTGCAAAGGTGGCCAAGGAGATCGGTGGTCTTGCCGTGACGGCAGATGTGGGCAAGGAAGCGGACATCCAAAAACTGGTGGAGATCGCTACCCGTGCCTATGGCCCCATTGATTTGTTCTGCTCGAACGCGGGGATCTCTGTACCGGGTGGCGTTGAGGTTCCGGATTCGGAATGGCAGCGTTGCTGGGATGTCCATGTAATGGCCCATGTGTATGCCGCCCGAGCGGTTTTGCCGTCCATGATCGAGCGCGGGGGCGGGTACCTACTCCAGACGGGTTCAGCCGGCGGGTTGCTTACTACCGTTGGTGCAGCACCTTATGCAATCAGCAAGCATGCGTCTGTGGCCCTTGCGGAATGGCTTTCAATTACCTATGCCCGCGATGGCATCAAAGTGAGTTGCCTGTGTCCTTTGGGAGTAAAGACCGGAATGCTCTCCGAAGAAACGGAAGGTGTCGGAAAGCTGCTCATGGAAACAGCCCTTTCTCCGGAGGAAGTCGCGGAACATGTCATCGTAGGATTGGAAAAGGAGGAGTTTCTGATTCTCCCCCATCCGGAAGTTACGGATTACGTCAGGAATAAGGCCAACGACTATGAACGCTGGCTGAGTTCCATGCGCCGGCAACAGGAAAAGTATGGCACCCCTCTATGAAGTCGGCGTGAAGGAGATGAAGGTATGAAAGCAGCTGTGATGCATGGAGCGAGAGACATCAGAACGGAAACCGTGCCCGATCCGGTCCTCGAACCGCACGGCGTGATTATCAAGGTGAAGGCGTGCGGCGTGTGCGGCTCCGACCTGCACGTTTACAAGCGCGACGAGAAAGGGACCATCTTTGGGCACGAATTCAGCGGCGATGTGGTGGAGGTAGGGTCCCAGGTTACGGGTATCGCTCCGGGCATGCGCGTGACGGGCGTCGGTTTCAAACCTTGCGGGAAATGCTTCTGGTGTGCACAGGGAAAGGGACACCGCTGTTCGGATATGGCGCTTCTCGGGTATCGGTTCCCCGGTGCGATGGCGGAATATGTACATATCCCCTTTGCCGCTCTGGGGCGGACCATGTTCCCGCTCCCCGCTGAATTGACCTACGAGGATGGGGCTTCGGTGGAACCCCTTTCCATTTCCTATTTTTCCGTCAACAGGGCTCAGCCCAAGGAAAATGACACCGTCGCCGTCCTGGGCCTTGGCGTGATAGGCCTGTATGCCATCCAGGTTCTGAAGACCCTGGGTGTTTCGAAGATTGTGGCCAGTGGCCACAGACCCGCCCGGCTGGGGGCGGCCGAGGCATGCGGTGCGGACATCGTTATTGACGCGGCGAAAGAGGACGCGGTAGAGGCGGCCATGGCGGCGACGGACAACATGGGCGTCAATACGGTCATTGAATGCGCCGGCCAGCAGGCGACCTTCGATCAATCCATCGCCATGGCCCGCGGGGGCGGGAAGATCATGCTGGTTGGGGTGTATGAGGACCCCCTCACCTGGGACCCCCTATCTACGATTGCCAAGAATCTCACTCTGATCGGATGCTTGGGCGGCAATTTCCCCGCATGCATTGAACTTCTCAGGAGCGGGAAGGTCAACGCCAAGCCCATGATCACTCACAGGTTCTCTCTGGACCAGGCCTCCGAGGCGTTCAGGACGCAACTTCAAGACCCGGGAGCTGTCAAGGCGTTGATCATCCCTTGAGAGGGAAATTGGGTCCAGAGCTGGTGGCGGACCGCATGGCCGGAAAGTCGGCCTAATACCGATTCGCTTTTTACTCGTCAGATGAGTCAGGAGCAGGCCGGGCTCCTTGTTTGAGGAAGACTACCCACAGTATATGCGAGCAGTATCGGCAAAAGTGAAAAGTCAGCTGTGACGGAGGCTGTGCGCGACACGGCCATGCCTCAGCCAAGGAAACCACGGTTTCCTTGCCACGGAGAAGTGTTTGACTTGACAGAGGGCCTGTTAACGGGTGACCGCCTTCTCCTATCCAGACGCTCCTGAAGGACCTTCAGGAAGCATTTTCTTTCCCTACGATGTTTGATTCCAGTGGTGTTTTCTTGTGTCGCGGTTAGTGACCCTCATGTTCCTACTTCGTATTATAGTAGTTCTCGGAAGTAATCACGGATTCACTTGTGGTTGTTCCGCCCGACGGGATCGGCTTGTTCGACAGTGCCACGCGCCAGTCGACAGGACGCTGCTTCCGGTAAGCTGCTCCTTTGTCCAGGATTCCCCGAAGGGGAATGCCGTGGGTAGCCCTGGGTGAAACCCAGGAAAGAGCCCCGGCAATCACGGTTCCGGCCCCGGAGGGGTCGGCCCCTCCAGGGCCGTATGAAACTAGTTTTTGGCTCTGTATACCACGGGTTTCACCCGTGGCTACCCAAAGAACTCCCCCTTCAGGGGAGCGATTTATGCGATAGCTATTTTCGCGATTAGTTTTGGGAAGTGCTATATTCAAGAGGATTTATGGCCGGGCTGCACAAGCGGTTTGGAAGCGTGTACGCTATGCCTCGGTATTCAGTGCCTCAATGGGGTCGAGCCGGGCGGCCTTCCATGAAGGATAGATGCCAAAAACGAGGCCGGTCGCTAACGAAAACACAAGTGATAATACTATGTAATAAGGCTCCAAGACGACCGGCATTCCTGAGATCAGCTTCACTCCGGCCGATGCGCCCAGTCCGAGGAAGAGGCCCGCAATTCCGCCCAGTATCCCGAGAAACGAAGATTCAACGAGGAATTGAACAAGTATGTCACTCCGTCTCGCGCCGACAGCCCGTCGGATACCTATCTCGCTTATTCGTTCCTGGATGGAAAGAAGCATTACCCCCAAAATTCCGACACCTCCAATGACCAGGGAACTTACGGCGATGCTCAGAACCAGAAGGTTGAATGTCCTTGCAACTGAACTCTGCGTTTCAATCACATCGGCCTGGTTCTGAATAGTAAAATCATCCTGCTTGTCCTCCCGTAATCGATGGCGTTCTCTCAGGAGCGACTTGATTTCAGTCCCGGCAGAGTGAATGTTGTCAAGTCCCGCAGCCTCAACGAAAACGTTGCTCAGGTATGTCACGTTCATGAGCTTGGCCATGGCGGTCCGTAAAGGCACGAAAATTTGGTCGTCTTGATCCTCACCGGAAACGGACCCCTTCGGAGCAGTTACGCCAATGACCTTGAACATCACTCTCCCGATCATTATGGACGCACCATTGGGGTCACGCCTGCCAAATAAGGAATCCACTACCGTGGGGCCGACAACTGCCACCGGTGCCATGAGCCTGTTTTCCGTTTCATCAAAAAACGATCCCGATTGGAGCGAGATATTTCGCACCTCCCGGATTGAAGGCATGGTAGCCACGATCTTCGTGCTGTAGGTCACATTCCCAGATTTTACCAACAGCTTTTTGGAGTGAGCAGGTGCAACTGTGCGAACTGATGGGCACTCTGTGGCAATTGCTGCGGCATCTTTCAGTGTCAAGTTCGTCATCATTCCCACCTGTCCGAGCTGCCCCTTGACTACCCTTGACTGCCCCGCATTGACGATAATCAGATTTGGACCCATGCCTTCAATTACCCTGCGAACTTCTTGCTCGGTTCCTCTTCCGATTCCGACTAAGACTATAAGGGATGCCACTCCGATCATGATAGCCAGCACGGCAAGGGCAACTCTCAAAGGATTTCCTGTGAGGGACTTTATGGCAATTCGGAAGCCGCGTAACTGAATGTTTCGCATGAGGACTCACCTCAATGCTTCGATAGGATGTGAATTGGCCGCTTTCCTTGCCGGCTGAATGCCTGCTATGAGCCCCACCACGATGGCACTTACGAGCCCGACGACGATGGGCTGCCACATAATGGCAGCGGGCAAGTTCATGTATCCTGACAAGAGCTTGAGTCCAAGAAGTCCCACGACAATTCCGAGAAGCCCACCTGTGGTGGCAACATAGACAGCCTCCAGCAGGAATTGCACGAGAATATCTCTCTTTCGGGCTCCAACCGCCCTCCGAAGACCGATTTCTCCCCTTCTCTCGTTCACGGCCATAAACATAATGTTTGCGATGACAATTGCACCCACCACCAGCGATATACCCGAAACCATCATGAGAAAAAGGCTGAATGTTGCCGAAAGACTCGACATCATGTTCATTATCAAGGTGGGAGTCACAATCGTGAAATCATCTTCGACCCCTTCACGGAGATTATGCCTTTCCCGGAGAAGTGCCCGAACATCGTTCACGGTCCGAGGCATATCGAACGAGTCGTTTAATTCCACCTTTACGGCGAAGAGATAATCTTGGCGGAAGACTCTTTTTTGACCGGTGGAGACCGGTATGACGATCTGGTTGTCCAAGTCGTCACCGCGGGGCGACGTGCCTCTCGGTTCAAGGACGCCAATGATCTCAAAAGGATTGTTGTTGATGAGAATCCGCTTCCCAACAGGATCTTTGGATTCAAAGAGGTCCCTCCGGATGGTTTTGCCAATGACGGCCACTCGTGCCAGATGAGCGTCGTCTTCCTGTGACAAGAACCTTCCCGTTTCCAGACCGGTGCCCCACATGGATGCCCAACTGGAACTAGCTGCCATTATTGTCGCGTAGGTACTTCTATTACCGTGCTTTACGGGGAAATCCGTGCGCACTATTTCCGCACACACGTCCTTCACGTTAGCAATCTCGGAAAGAATTGCTTGTGCATCCTCCAGCCTCAGACTAGTGCAAACAGGTTGCGGAACCCCCGGCTTTCTCCCCGCACCCGCGATGACACCTATTTGCTGGAGACCAAATTTTTCGACTCTGGCTAAAACCTCGGCCCGTGCCCCGATTACCGAAGAGGCAATAATAGTGAGCGTGGCCACGCCGATAACCACTCCGAGCATCATAAGGACCGTTCTGGTCCTATTTGCCGCGATGGCTTTCAGTGCCTGCCGGCTCATGCGCAGCATCCTCCTCATGCCGCCTCTCCTGATCGAGTCCCAGCGGGGCGGTCGTTGGAAATACGACCGTCCCTCATCTCGATGATTCGGTCGGCCTGAAGCGCAACCTCCTTGTCGTGCGTGACTACAACCATGGTGGTTCCGGCCGCGTGGAGTTCGTGAAAGATCTTCATGACTTCTTGGCCCGAGGAAGAGTCCAGATTCCCGGTGGGCTCATCGGCGAGTATGATGCCTGGTGAGTTAATCAGCGCTCTGGCTATGGCAACGCGCTGCTGTTGGCCACCGGACAACTCTCTTGGTAGGTGATCCACCCGATCCGCAAGACCAATAGCTGCTAAAACTCGGATGGCTCTTTCCTTCATGTCTCCTTCAAAAAGGCCATAGATGAGCGGAAGAACCACGTTTTCCCAAGCGGTCATTCGCGGCAGAAGATGAAAGGACTGGAAAACAAACCCGATTTTCTGATTCCTCATTCTCGACAGCTCATCATCGTCCATGTCATGAACGGCAACGCCGTCCAGGATGTACGATCCGCTCGTCGGTTTATCAAGACAGCCCAGGATATTCAGCAAAGTACTCTTCCCCATTCCTGACGGGGCCATTATGGCAACAAACTCCCCCTTGCGGATGCTTAGGGAGACTCCGCGTAAGATTTGCACTTCCAAGCTCTCTTTTTGAAAAGTTCTGAAAAGATTTTCCACTTGTATCATTCAAGGCCCTCAGATTCGTAATTGTTCAGTTATCAGCGTCGAAAGGGTGTCATTGCGAGCGCAGCGAAGCAATCTCAGCGCTTAAAGGTGGAGATTGCTGGTGGGACCGGCATCTTGCCGGTCATCCCCATTAGACAGGCGGGACGCCTGTCCCACCATTCACTCCTCGCAATGACAGAAATCGGCAGAATCTCTCCGTCAACTGAATAATTACTCGCATTGTTCACTTGCGGAACGGATCGCCGATAATGACTAGCTCTCCCTCTTTCAGGCCATCCAGTATTTCGATGTAGGATTGGTCTCTTAATCCGATCTTCAGGAAACGTTTCTCCGGCAGCCCGTTATTGGCCGCAAAAACGAACTTCCGGCTCCCGTCGCGTTGGACGGCCTTGTGCGGTACCGTGACAACCCCCTTCCGCCGATTGATGAAGATCGACACGTTGACCGTCATATCCGGCCTCAGCTTCCCTCCCCGATTATCCACGCTTACGGAAGTGATGTAGTAGACAACATTGTCCTGAATGGTGGCTGACGGATAGATGGAGGTCACTTTGCCCTGAAACTCGGTGGCCTGGTGAGCTGCGACGGTGAAGGTAGCTTCTTGATCGACCTGCACCTTACCAATGTCGTTTTCATCCACATAGGCCAGCACTTCCAGATGATCAAGGTCGATGATTCTGATGAAGGTGGGCGCGTTGAGCCCTGTAACCACAGTCTCCCCTTGCATCGTGTTAACCGAGGCGACGGTGCCTTTGATCGGCGCGGCAATGGTGGCGTAAGAGAGCTGAGATTCCCAGTAATCGAGTTCGGCCCGAGATTTGAGAGTCCTTGCCTTGGCCATTTCGTGCTGTGCTTCACTTTGGTCCAACTTCTGGGGCGAGATCGCGTTAGTGACACTCAGCTGTTTGTCGCGCTCAAAGTCCTTTGCCAGGCGGATTTCCTCGGCCTTGGCTTCGGCAAGAACCGCTTTTTGAAGCTTTACTTTTGCGACTAAATCGTCCTGTTCAATCCTGGCAATGACTTGTCCTTTGTTGACCCTATCTCCCACATTGATGGGCAGCTCTACAACTTTACCAGGCATCCTTGCCCCAACTTTCACGTCAGCCCCCACCATCGCCTTCACGATTCCGGTTGCCTGAACCATTGCGCCCACATCACGCTTCGACGCCGGTACCGTCTCGTATTCCTGTTGTGGCTTGCCCGAGAGCTTCCCATTGACCCAGTAGGCCCCCCCGCCCACAAAGCCTATGGCAATCAACACGAGCATTCCGACAAGTTTGAGGCTCGATTGTTTTCTCAGCATAGGGTGTTTCTCCGCATCATGCTTCAGCGGTCCCAGGTTGACCGTCTCCCATTTGAAACGAAAGCGATACCTAAGTGATTCCTGATGGGTATGCACAGCCTGGACAGGAAGATCTCGCAAGTGCTTACCTCAGGACCAGACGGTTTCACCTTCTTCGAAACCTTGAGCTGCCTTGTCTTGGGAGGTGGCATGATCTAGCTCGATGGAGGTGGTTCCGGCAACCATTGCTGCACGATAGAGCCTCCTCTAGGGCCAATCTAAGAATCCATACCCCCACATAAACCCTCGCGGAATTGGAATCACAGGACGAACGGCAGTATTCATCGAAACGTCGTTGTTGAACGGGATCGAATCCCAGTGCCTCATATGAATCATGTATCCATCGGTACAAGGCCTCCAGGTCCTGGAGGTTAAGGTCCTCACCTTCAGCAATCAGATCCAATATTTGCTCTCTCTTTCGATCGGAAACTTTCACAGGTTCCCCCCAAATGGATCATTACGTGGCCTGGAGGCTGTAGCCACTGTTTCAGCGTGTTTCTCCGAAACCTACGTTTCGGCAAAGAAGAACATTTTTGGACACAGGAACTTCTTTCTCGACATGGTGGAGCGCAGAGAAAAACCGCAAATAAGCGTTTGCGGAGCGCTCCACCGTGGAAAGGAAAGGATTATCTGCTCATCATCTTCGGTCCATGGCCCATTTTCTTTGTAGCCAGGAAATCCGCCAAAAGATTGACCTGTTCCGGCGTAAGTTTTGAGAGTTGCTCTCTTTTCATTTTGAGTTCCTCAGCCATGACCTCCGAAGCGAGCTTCGTAGTCTCTTCATCCAACTTCGCAAGCTTGGCCTGGTCTATTTTGCCGGAAATCAGCATGGTTTTTTTCTCATCGTGCAACCCCATTAAAGCGTTTCGGGCTTTTCTGGTCTTGTCCTGAGAATCAACATACGCGAGTCGCATCTGTTTCAGCTGGTCATCTGTTAACTTGAGTTTTTCCATCAGATCGGGTGGACCGTCCAACAGACCAAAGAATCCCCCTCCATGCGGAGGTGGCCCCGGGGGTGGTCCCGGAGGTCCACCAAAGAATCCCCCTCCATGCGGAGGCGGCCCCGGCGGCGGTCCCTGAGGCGCAGCAAGAGCATGAAAGCAAGTCGCTGATGCGATTGCCAATACTCCGATAACCAAAACGATAGCTGTCTTTTTCATCGAATTCTCCTCCTGTTGTAGTGATAGATTCCAGGCCGGCAGACTCCAATGCCTTGCCAACGCCTGGACTCTGTTCGTCTAGGGTAAGTGTAGAAGCCTGATGTGGAGAAAATATGGAGGAGCTGTGTTAAGATTGTGGAGTAGATAAGATAGTTACAATGAGGCAGCGCGGTAGGATGTGGTGAGCCCGCTGTGAAGCGGGCGAACCGCATCGATGGAGTTCTTGATCCCTCCGCGTCGCGGCAGCCCGCTTTTCTCGACAGATGCGGTTCCCCCGCGCAGAACGCGGGATCACCACGCCCTACGAAGCTTCATCAGCCATCTTCGTCGGAGGTCACCGTAACAACACCGAGTTTGTACCCAACCCCGTGTACTGTGCTTATGACTTCTTGTTCGGCAAAGTTTTCGGCCATTTTCTTGCGCAAATTCTTGATGTGCGAATCGATAGTTCGTTCATATCCGTCGGCACTGTAACCTTGAACAAGATTCAGAAGTTCTCCTCGAGTGAACACGCGATTTGGACGCGCCATTAGTGCCTTGAGAAGGGCGAACTCGTTCGGGGTCAGGCTCACAGGCTTTCCTCTGACCGTGACCTCACGCGTGGCGCAGTCCATCGAGATTAATCCTACTTTGAGCTGTAATTCTACGGGCTGAAGTTGGCTCCGCCTGAGCACTGCTTTTACACGAGCAACTATTTCCCGGGGGCTGAACGGTTTACACACATAGTCATCTGCGCCCAATTCAAGGCCGACAATCCGGTCAATTTCTTCGACACGCGCTGTGAGCATGATAATAGGAATGGTAGAGAATTTCCTGATTTCTCGACATACGTCCATTCCGTCCATACCGGGCAACATGATATCCAGGAGCACCAGTGCCGGCGTGTTCTTCCGCACTTCCGCAATGGCCAAATCTCCTCGCTCAACAATCGTTACAAGGAAGCCGGCAGAGACGAGATAGTCCCGCAGCAACGCGGCAATCTTGGATTCATCCTCTACAACCAACACATTTTTCCCGGCCATAGCGTACCTCAATTAGCGATTCATGCCCTCATAAGCGGAAACTCGATCGAAATTAGGCATCCTCCCAAAGATGAATGTGAGGCACGAATCGCACCACCATGCCCGATCACGATTTCCTTGCATATTGAGAGGCCAAGGCCGCTACCTCCTAGAGCCCGACTCCTTGATTTATCCACACGATACAGTCTGTCAAAAACGCGCTCTAGAGCCTCAGGAGGGACGCCCGGTGGGGAATCTTCAAAAACCAGAGTGAGTTTTTGGAGCGAACAATAATGACTGATGCGCAAAACCCCCGGAGAATCGGTGTATCGAATAGTATTCTCGATCAGATTTGCGAATAGCTGTCCCAAGCGATCTTCGTCTCCCATAATTACGGCGCTTTGGTCCTCGATCGAATGGTCCTCGAGTTGAATACCGGCTTGCGTTAGCCGCGTCTCAAATGAACCGATGACCTCTCGAAGAATGTCCAGCGGCTTCACCGGATGCTTTTTCTGTACAAGATTCTCGGAGTCCGCTACAAAAAGCACATGGAGATCGTCCACGAGTTTGCCGATTCGGTTTGTCTCATCATGGAGTGAACCGAGCCTCTCGCCGTTGATTTCTCGCACGCCGTCCTGCATTGCCTCTATTTCCCCCCGAAGTATGGCAAGGGGTGTTCTCAATTCATGAGCCACATCAGAGGTCCATTGCTTCCGAAGTGTTTCGTTCTTTTCCAAAGCTTGCGCCATGGAATTGAAAGCGTTTGCTAATTCGCCCAACTCATCGCTGGTTCGCACGTCAATTTGAGTGCCGAAGTGCAGGGAGCTAAGTTCTTTTGCAGCTTCTGTCAACTTCTTGATCGGAGACAGGAAATGCCTGGACAGGAAAAAGGAGATTAAGCCCGCCAGAGCAAAGACACAAAATCCGGCCAACAAGATAGCCCTGGTTTGTTCCTGGACAAATGCTAGCTCCAATGGATGTGAACCATGTCTCAAGGGCATTAGTCCGAGCCAGCCTATATCGTTTCCACTGATATTGATCGGGCGAAGCACGTAACCTCGGACAGGTAACCCGGGAAGCCCCGCAACGAGTTTTTTGTTCTCATCGAAGAGAGCAAGACGTGGCCCAATCCATTCTCTCCTGGGCGGATAGGGAGGCGGGCCAGTTGGCCCTGTCCGCAATGCTCCCTTTCCACCGAATTCGTGGCGGTAACCGTTGTCCGGACTCTCTTCCGGACGCGCTGGTGGGTCTCCGGACGAAAAACCTCTCTCCCGATGCCCTTCAGATAGTTGGGAGCCAGGTGGAGGAGGAGGCGGAGGATGCCCGGGGATTTCAGGTAAATAGAACGAAATGAATCGAGGCCACAGTTCCGGGTTCTCTCGAAACTGCTCCCAGGATTGCTTCTCCTGATGCAGAGAGCCGAGGGCAGCCACCAGATCGTCCAGTGTTTCCATCTCGACTTTGATCGCATACTCAGAGAACCGCCAATTTGCGGAAAAGTACATGATCAAGGCCATAACGACTATCGCGGCCAGAATGGTAATCATGAAGGCTGAAAAGATCTTGTGAAACAATTGGAGCTTCATGCCTTTTCCTTACACGGATTCCCTTTGAAGTAGGCGGAAAAAGAGCCCTCGTGATTGACGTATCCCTGGCCGGGGGAACTGCTCAAGCGCTTACTCCTGTCAAACCTGTCCTGTGCGCCTCCTGAATTTACCCACCGGCCCAATAGTCCTCCGCACGGTCACCCATAAGATCCAAGGAAGGCAAACGCCGTCCCACGTTAGCGAAAGAGACCATGTTTTGCTGAGCGTACCCCACCCCATGAGCCCGGTCAAGTGCGCCGTTCTCCCTTTTGGTCAGCTATAACAGTTCTCGAAAGTAATCACCGATTGATTGGCGGGTGTCCCGCCAACGCGGGACGGTTCCATTCGGAAAAAACTTTTGAGAATCACTCAATGTTTTACCCGCGCTGCACGGATTCTTTCACCTGCCAGGAATCCTCATGTTCATGATGCCGGAGGTCAAATACACGGCCGTTGTCCGTGGCCACTTTGAAACAAAGGTAGTCCGGTTCTCGCCACGATTCGAGGATTGCGCGAACCTCGATTTCGTGGTCCTGCATCAGAAACGAGATGGGGCGTTCATTTGCCCTGTACCCGGCGAAGCACCGAACTGCGGTACGCTTCCATGATTTAGGCTCAGTCTCCGACATGGCTTCTCGCAATTCTCCTTTTCGGTGTTTCGCATGGAGCGTCCAACTTGTTCTCGGCCCGGACACACGCCATTGTCAAGTTTGGAAGCGGTGCCGGCAATTTCTCGGGAACTTCCTAATGGTTCAGTAATCATACTTGCTCATAATTGCAAAACAGGCAACCGGCCTTGCGGGGAGGGCAAGGCACGATTAAACCGCTATAAACGGTATCCAATGCCGAGGTTCAGCGTACATTACAGACAGAAGGAGTCCATCATGGGGGCCATGAAATTAATTGAAAAGCAGCAGAGGGCAAATTCGGGGGCGCGTTTAGGGCAAACGTCCTTGGACGGTTATGAACAAAGACTGATCCAATGGGATTGCTCCAGTTGCAGATTCTTTGAAAAGAGGGTCTTCAGAAGCGGATTTCCCTCTGAGGAACTGGATGCGTACATTATTTGCCGGTTTGCCGGCGGGGTGGTTGATTTGATCGGGGAAGCAACCGCGTGCCCGAAGACCTGCGAGGCGGAATTAATTAAGAACAAGATCAAGACTGGTCGAGGTAGGGTGCGTTGTGGGTATGTGGCTCCAAGAACCACGGCCGCGACTGGGGCCCCAACTTCCGCGTCAAGCGCACCGCCGCCACGGTTGCGGAACCGGCCCGTCAGGTTGGCTTTGCCACAGACTGAGGATACTACAAGGTCGGTGGACACGGAATGAACCTGCGAGATTTTTCTCGTTGATTCCGGGATTTATGAGTCAGCCAAGAGCGGATTTGACCCATTGTCTGTCTAACTTGACAACTGTCACTGAAGCCCGCTATTATTAAGTAGGACAGCTAACGTCCTGATCTGAGGCGGCATCCCTTTTCGGAGACGAATTGGGGATGCGGATCAGAAAACCAGCCTTTTGTCCTGCTTCTGCCAGGACTGTCATTTTCTTTTTTATCTTCTCTCGGATACTCGTCATGGTTTGATGACGGTATTCCCTCAGGCTATGGTTCACTCTGCGCTGGCCTCATGTAGCAGCTTGAACATTTGGCGCGTGGCTCTCGAAATGGAATTTGAGGGCGATAGGCCGAAATAAAGCAAAATCAGGACTAAAGTTGAAATAGCCGCGTTCCGGGCAACATGTCGACGGAGGTGACGTTCCGTCATTGACGCCAATACCTTTCCGGGAAAAGGGGACTAATTAGCATGGGCATTTTCAATCTTTGGACAAAACCGAAGACTTACCGACCTCATATTCTTCTCCAGCAACTGGAAGAGCGCATCGTGCTCGATGCGGCGGTGACCCCTGCGATGCAGGAGAACCCCGTGACTGACACAGGTACCCTGAAGGATACGCCTGCAAACGCCGCGGCTTCGACCGACTATGCGCCAGTGACGGCCGCCGGAGTTGAGCCTCCAACGCTTCCTACCAAGTTTGACCACCTGTTCAGTCAGGACCTCAACGTGGTCCTCGTCTCCAACGCTGTGGGAGACGTACAGGGTATTACGGATGCCGTGAAAGAAAACGCCCATGTCATCGTTTTCGATTCCGCTCAAGACGGCTTGGTCTCAGTCAAGGCAAGGCTTGACAGCCTGGTGAATGAAACGGGCCAAAAAATAGACGTGCTTGCCGTCATCACTCACGGCTCGGACGGCAACATAGACATCGGTCAGGATCATGTTACGAGGGCGAACTTCTGGGCCTATCAGGTTTTCTTTCAGGCCCTGGCCACAGACTTGACGGTAGATGCTCAGTTGCAGTTCTATTCGTGTGATACTGCGGAAAGCGGAGTGGGACAAGCCTTGGTGAGCAACATAGCCCTGGCTACCGGTGCGGACGTGTTTGCCAGTAGTGATACGACCGGGGGTGTGGGACGCAATTGGGTCCTTGAGTACTCGTCCGACTCAACAGTCCGGATGACGGGCATTCTCGACCCTCAGACGCTGGGTGGATTGAACCTTGAACTTGGCGGTCAGCCGGGCGAACCTAGAGACGCGTGGTTCCACGGGACCGGCTTGTTTCAAGGATGGGACATCTATAACTACAGCCAAGGAGTCTACTACACCAAGGATTACAAGGTCGCTTGGGACCATAGGGATTCCGGGGCATGGAGATACTATAACACTGCGGCTTGGGTTACGACGGACGACCTTGGGAGTGCGCCGTATGGCGATGGTAATCACTACGCCGACGTTAATGCGTGGTTCACCATACCATCCGGGGTTGGGTCTTATTCCGGTCACCAGGCCTATATAGGTGCGGGAGTGGAGTACTATCAGGACGATACGGGATCGTCGCCGGTGCACCAGTGGGCCCACTATGATTCCACCGGTTCGTGGTCCCATTGGGACGGCAGTGTATGGAGGCCTGTCACGGGTTTCGAGGCATATCCCCAGAACACGTGGTTCCATCTTGGCCAGGGGGGGTACGACGGTTACGACTATGCAGGCGGGCTGTACTACACCAAGGATTACAAGGTCGCTTGGGACCACAGGGATTCCGGGGCATGGCGATACTATAACACTGCGGCTTGGGTTACGACGAACGACCTTGGGAATGCGCCGTATGGCGATGGCAATCACTACGCTGCTGTGGAAACGTGGTTCACCGTCCCATCCGGGGTTGGGTCTTATTCCGGTCACCAGGCTTATATAGGCAGCGGAATAGTATACTATCAGGACAACACTGGAGCTGTGCCGCCTCATTACTGGGCCTATTACTATTCCACAAGTTCATGGGAGTACTATGATGGCACCAGTTGGAATTCGGTTTCAGGTTTCGGAGAGACTTACACTTACAATGTCAATGACAGGATTGAATACTGGGTCATGTATTACATGAATCAGTATAGGTCGAATCCGGTGTCCGGCCCGTGGGGCGTGCCCGCGGCTCAGCCGGCCTTGATATTTAATTCTGCGGTTGACTATATGGCTGAGCAACACTTGCTAGACATCCTGAACAGCCATGTTTGGGCCCACAATTCCACGGCCTTTCCGTCAGGATGGCAGACTCTCGAGCAGCGAGGAACACAAATCGGATGGCAGGGCTGGAGCACCGGTCAAGTCGGCGAAGACCTCTTCATACAGTTTTATGACCTGAACGGGAACTATCAGTTGGACCAGGGTACCAACGAAATCGGAAGCTACGATTGGTCGGGATGGACCGACACTCAGGCGCAGCAGTTTGCCCAGAGTGTGGTGTACGCCTTTGTCGTAGACGATGCCAGTAGCAACTGGGGGCATCGAACGCCGATCACCAATGAACAAGGTTGGCAACTTTATTATGCCGGGGTAGCCGCGGACCGAGGGGTTGTTGCAGTCAACTTCAGTACGTTTGCATACTAACAGCCGGGCCGGCAACTGCCAATTTCCGAGAGGCGTTTTCGTAATCAGACACTATTTTTGACACTTGCTATATGCAGTTGGTGAGGACATGGCCCGCGCTTTCTCGTGCTGGGAGAAAACGCGGGCCATAAAGTGGCAGAAATCAGGACGGCCAAACGCCGCTCGTAAAAACATGAGTGGAAGCTGCTATTTCAACTCTTTGGGGGTCCTCCAATCGGTTATCGGCACCATCACGCCTTTCTCCGGGTCCGCTCGATAGAGACGGGAAACCTTGGTCGGTGCGTGGCTGGTTGCGGTAAAGGTCACAGGCGGAACGATCCCGCCGGTGTCGAAATCCTTCAGGGTTTCCAGTCCCTTCTTGAAAGATTCCGGGGTCAGGTCCTTGCCCGCACGCTTCATCCCTTCGGCGTACACAGTGCCTACTCCTACGCCCATGGTGTAAAGCGAGGTCAGCATCTTGGCGGGGTCGCGGTCGTTCTTCTTGGCCAGTTCCCGCACCCGTTTCATGCCGGGAGTGTCATCCTCCCAGCCACCTACGCAATTGACGCCGATGTAATTCTTGGCCGCCGCCTTGCAAGCCTTCACCACCATGTCGTCGCTGGACCAGTTTATGCCGAAAGTCGTAGGCCAGTAATCATGCTTTTCAGCAGCTTTGAGAAATGTGATGAGAGGCGGTACCAGATTGCAGGTTATGACGTAATCCACGTTGTCCTTTTTCAGCGATAATACCTCCGAACTAGCGTCCACCGAGCCAATGTTAAGCACCAGTTCGGAAACCAGCTTCAAGCCGTACTGAGCGGCACGCTTGCGGGCAGCTTCCAGGCCTTTTTTGCCGAACTCGGTCTCCGCATAAACCACTGCAATCTTCGGGTTCTTGGCCTTCAGGTCATTCATGATGTAGTCAAACATAAGGTCGATCTGAGTTTCGTATGTCGCGCCCAAGAGGAAGACGTAAGGCCTGTGGGGCGTGAACATCTCATCCGCCAAGGCATTGGGTATGTTCACCACCTGGTGTTTTTCAATCAAATCGAAGAGTGCGATGGTCTGGGGCGTCCCTCCTCCGGTGACAATCGAAAGCACCTTGTCCCTGAAAATCAGCTTATTAAACGCAGAGATAGCGAGAGGGGTCTTGAACTGGTCATCTTCCCAAATGAAATTGATCTTTCGCCCGTTAATCCCTCCGGCTGCGTTGATCTCGTTGAAAGCGTCCTGAATCCCCCATCCGTTCGGGAGTCCAAGGGCCGCTACCGGCCCGGTTTTCACAAGGATCATGCCTATCTGGATCGTGTCCTTGGTGACGCCGCGGTCATCAGGAAAGGCATTGGTGGCAGTCAACAATGCGAGACACATCACCAGGCATGTCATCAGCATCCAACTTCTGTTGCGGGTCATTCTTTCTTTCCCTCCTTGAAGATTAATTGATTATTCACTACGAAACCGCTGTGTCTAAGCCAAGTCATTGTGGGGCAAGTTTCAGTACGTGAAGGGCCAGTTCTTGAAGCTGGTCTTAATACGCTGCCATATACCGTTGAGACCCGTAGGTTCGGCGATCAAAAAGACCATTATGAGAAGACCGAACGCGGCTATGTTCCACTCCGCGTCGTATCGACCTTGAAGGAACACTATCTTTTGCCCCATGGACTCCGCTATCCCCTTGATAACATCCGGCATAATGGTGAGGAACACCGCTCCGAAAATGGACCCCAGAATCGAACCGAGGCCGCCCACGATAATCATGGCAATGTATTCTATGGAGAGCAGAAGCGTGAAATTCTCGGGGTGCAGATATCCTGTGGAATAAGAATACAGGCCGCCGGCCACTCCCCCGTAAAATGCGCTTATGGCGAAGGCCATTACCTTGTATTTGGTCAAATTAACGCCGATCACGCCGGCTGCCACATCTCGATCTCGGATCGCCACAAACGCCCGGCCCACTCTCGTCCTGACTATATTCTTGGCAGCCATGGTCAGCAGAGCCACGAAAAAGATGGTGACATAGAACAGTTGAGACGGATCTCCTAGAGTAGCGCCAAAAATAGTGGGAGCCGGGACTGAGATCCCGCGTACCCCCATTGTCAGCGACTCCCAGTGGGTCACGGCATATTCGACTACTACTCCGAACGACATGGTGGCCATAGCCAGGTACAGCCCTTTCAGACGAAGGCAGGGTATCCCCAGTAGAGTGCCGAAAAACGCGGCAACAACTCCTCCACTCGGAATAGTGATATAGAAGGGCAGGTTCAGCTTTGTGGCTAGAATTGCGGAAGTATAGGCTCCCAGGGCCACGAATGCCGCGTGACCCAACGAGATCTGTCCCGTCAGCCCTGTGAGAATATTCAATCCCATGGCTGCAATGATGGCTATCCCGGAGATGTTGGCCATATATACGATATAAGGATCGGCCCAAAACGGTACGGAAAGAAGACCGGCCACGAACAAAACCAGCCAGACCTTCACCCAGATGGTCTGGAAGATTTTCATGTCCTCTCTATAGGACTCTCTGAACGTCTTGCTTCTCATAGTTCCTTCCGCGTCGCCTACACTCGCTCCAGTTCCTCCTTGCCGAATAAGCCGTAGGGTCTTATCATGAGCACCAGGAAGAGGACCACGAAAGCCGTGAGGTCTTTGATACCCGGGAAGGTCTGGTCCAAATAACCACCTGCCAATGTCTCCAGGATCCCTATCACCAATCCTCCGATGATTGCGCCGGGGATACTCTCCAGCCCGCCCAGAATTACAGCGGGAAATGCTTTGATGGCTACCAGGCTCAGAGCGATATTCAGGACCATCACGCTGGCCAGAAAAACCCCCGCAACTGCCGCGATGGCAAAGGACAGCCCCCAAGTCAGGGCAAACACCTGTTTGACGCTGATGCCCATCAACATGGCCGTATCTTGATCGTTTGCCACCCCGCGCATGGAAAGGCCCAGCCGTGAATACTTGAAAAAGAGAAAAAACAGGATAACCATTAATACCGATATGGCCATGGCCCAGAGGTGAGTATGGGACAAGACCAGACCTTTGAAGCTCAAGGCGCCTTGAGCAAACGGGGCGGGAAAGACCTTGTTGTCGTGCCCGAAGATAATTCCCGCAAGGCTGCGCAAGAAGATGGAAAGTCCTATGGTTACCATAACCACTGCAAATTGGGGTTCACCGAGCATGGGCCTTAGCACAAGGCGCTCGGTGATCAAGCCCATGATCATGGCAATTCCTGACGTGATCAAAAGCGCCCACAAGAAGGGGACCCCCGACATTATGAGCACATAGCAGACCAACGCACCGATCAACATGGCCTCGCCATGCGCGAAGTTGAGGATATCCGTGGCCTTGTAAATCAGAACGAAACCAAGAGCCGCCAGCGCATATAAGCTCCCTACAGCGAGGCCCGAAATGACAAGTTGAAAGAAGTAAAGCACCCCTTCAGTCAATTGTTTCAACTCCCTTCACACATGAGCCGGTAATCTCCGGCGGTTCTCGGAACGGTTACCCACCGGAACCCGCGCAAGTAAGGCACAGGGCTCCGCTAGTACATTGACTCGATGAGGTCCTTGAACTTCTTTTCTATGATGGCTCGTTTCACTTTCATGGTAGCTGTCAATTCTTCATCATCCTGATCCAGCTCCTTGTCGAGGATGGTGAATTTCTTTATGGTCTCCACCCGCGCAAAGTTGCTATTGGCCGTGTCCACCTCGGCCTGAATCAGTTCCCGTACCTCCGGATGAGTAGCGAGGCTCTTATAGTTTGTGTAGGCGATTCGATTGATTTGGGCCCAGTGTTCGACGTTCTCCAGTTCGATCTGGATGAGGCATGTCAGATACTTGCGACGGTCGCCTATCACAATAGCCTCTTTGATGTACGGGCTGAACTTGATCCTGTTCTCCAGCTCCGACGGAGCGATGTTCTTACCCCCGGCAGTGATAATTATGTCCTTCTTCCGGTCCGTTATCCTCAGGTCTCCGTCCCCGTCCACCTCGCCAACGTCGCCGGTATGGAGCCAACCGTCAACGACGGCGTCCCGTGTGGCCGCCGGGTTTCCGTAATAGCCCTCAAAGACCGGATCGCCCCGCAACAGAATTTCCCCGTCATCCGCTATCTTGAACTCCACACCCGGTATGGGTTTACCTACTCCACCGCTTTTTATTTCGCCGTTCCTTGGCATAAATGAGATCCCGGTTGATTCCGTCATGCCGTACGCCTCACGGACCGGAATTCCTATGGCGTGATAGAATTTCATCAGATCCGGCGAAAGCGGCGCTGCCCCACTGACGAATATGTGGGCTTCAAGAAGGCCCAGGTGATTCCTCAACGGCCTGAACAGAAGCAGGTACGCCAGCCCGTAAAGCATTTTCCAGTGTATGGGTACGGGTTTTTTTTGCAGTTTTAATTCAGCCACCCGCATCCCGATAGGGAGCATGGCCTTGAAGACCCAGCGCTTGAAGAATACCGAATCCTGCATCCGTATCATGAGAGTGGAATGCATTTTCTCCCAGATGCGCGGCACGCTCAGAAACGCGGTGGGAGAAATCTCACCCAGGTCCTCCTGGAGTGTGGCGACGCTCTCGGCAAAATTCACCGTGCAGCCCGCCCACATAGGAAAAATAAGCGAAAACATGCGCTCAGCAACATGGCAAAGGGGCAGGACCGACACAAAGGAGTCCGAGGGCCGGAAAGTCAGGACCTGTGCAAGGCCGCTTATCATTCCCATAATGTTCTTGTGGCTGATCATGGCGCCTTTGGGCTGTCCCGTGGTGCCCGATGTGTAGACAATAATGGCCACATCCTCTGCCCTGGTGCCGTCTACCATCTCCTCGAACAAATGAGGCTTTTCCTTGTGAAGGCTTTGGCCCAGAGCCTCGACTTCCCTGAAGCTGATGATCAAGGGGTCCTTGTACCGGCGCAAACCCTTCATATCCACGACTATGATCTTCTTGAGTTCGGGCAGGCTGCCCTTGACTTCCAGAATTTTGTCCACCTGTTCCTGATCTTTTGCCACAACGAAGCTGGACTCTGAGTTGCTCAAAATGTATCGGACCTGCGATGACACGTCGGTTGGGTATATACCTATGCATATTGCGGACGAGCACTGTGTCGCCAGGTCAGCGTACAGCCATTCCCGGCAGTTGTCCCCCAGAATGGACAGCTTGTCGCCTCGTTTCAGACCGAGTTGCTTAAGACCAAGGGCGAAGAAGCACACGTGGTCCCAATATTCTTCCCAGGTGGTGCGTTGCCAGATCCCTAGGTCCTTTTCCCTGAGCGCGACCCGGCCGGAATAGAGTTTCCTGTTTCGGGCGAAAAGTTTGGGCAAAGTGTCAGCGTCCATGATCAAGCCTTTCGGACTCCTGCGCTATGCTCCCAGATATGCCGCGATCACGTCGGGATTGGATTGCACCTGTGAGGGAGTTCCTTCGCCAATCTTGGAACCGAAATCCAGCACAGTCACCGTGTCCGCAATGTCCATGACTACGCCCATATCGTGTTCCACCATGATAACGGTAACTTCCTTCTCTTCTTTGATGTCTAGTATGAAGCGAGCTATGTCTTCCGTTTCCTCGATGTTCATTCCCGCGACCGGCTCGTCCAGAAGGAGAACCTTGGGTTTCATGGCCAGGGCTCGACCGATCTCGACCCTCTTCTGAATCCCGTAAGGTAGGGTCCCCACCATCTTCTTGCGGACTTTCTCGATTTCAAGAAAGTCTATAATTTCTTCCACATGCAACCTCTTCTCCTCTTCTTGCTTGGCCGCTTTCCCGAAGAAGACTGCGCAGGACAGAGGACCGGAAGTCATGTGAGTGTGGCACCCCAGCAACAGATTATCTATTACGCTCATGTTGCTGAACAGTTCAATATTTTGAAACGTTCGGGCGATTCCTCGTTCCGCGATTTCGTGCGGACGCAGATGGGAGATCCGTTCTCCGCGAAGGAGTATTTCACCCAATGTGGGACGGTATACGCCGCTAATGCAGTTAAAGAGAGAAGTTTTGCCCGCTCCGTTGGGACCGATCACCGCATGAAGTTCCCCCTCTTTGACGGACATCTTCAGGTCCGAGAGGGCGGCGATTCCGCCAAAATGGAGCGACAGCCCTTTGATTTCCAATAGTTCCATGATTACCGCGGTCCGTCAGGACAACCAACGTTTGCGCCGTTTGTAATGCTTCACATCGGAATAGCTCTTTCTTTCAAGACTTTCAGTTACGCCCAGGTAGAATTCCTTTACGTCCTCATTTTCGAGGAGGCGTTCCGTTGGTCCGTCCAGGACTATCTTTCCATTCTCCATGATGTACCCGTACTGGGCGAAGTTCAGCGCTGCATGCGCATTCTGTTCGACCAGCAGGATTGAAGTGCCCTGTTCCTTGTTGATGCGGCGGAGTATTTCAAAGATCTCCTTGACCAGCATCGGAGCGAGGCCTAACGAGGGCTCATCGAGCATGAGCAATTTGGGGCGAGCCATCAAAGCTCGGCCGATCGCCAGCATCTGCTGCTCCCCTCCGCTCAGCAAAAGCGCCTGCTGGGTGTGGCGGCGGCGAAGCTGAGGGAAATAGTCCATAACCATTTCCAGATCTTGTTTCACCGCATCCCGGTCCCGGCGTGTGTGTGCTCCGATCCGGAGATTCTCCATCACGCTCAGGTCGTCGAATACCCGCCTGCCCTCCGGGACCAAACTGATGCCCATCCGTACTACTGAGTCCGGGTCTTTGTCGGTGATGGATCGGCCCATAAACTCGATGTCCCCTTCTTCCAATTCACCATTCTGAAACCTTACTATCCCGCTTATAGCCTTGAGAGTAGTGGTCTTGCCCGCCGCGTTGGCTCCGAGAAGGGCCACGGCCTTTCCCTCGGGGACCTCCAGGGAGATCCCTTTCAGAACCATGATCACATTGTTGTAGACCACCTGGATATTCTTTACCTTGAGCACGGAAACGGCTCCCGTTTTGCGGGAAGAGGAGTGTCCTATCGTAACTCCCAGTTGATTCGGCGGCCACGGGCCGCCCTACGGATGCAAAGCAGTCACAAAGACCTGAACCGGGATTTGGGGTTCGGTCCGACGAACAGAGCGCTCCAAGCGATTGAGTCCTCGGCTACACGCGCTCCAAAACCACGGCGAAACCCATGCCTCCACCCGCACATAGCGAAGCTACACCCAGCTGGAGGTTGTCGGCAACCATGCCGTGGAATAGGGTTACCAGGAGCCGGCAGCCGGTAGCGCCGACAGGATGGCCCAGGGCTATTCCACTGCCGTAAACATTGACTTTGGAACCATCCAGGCCTAGTTCCCGTTCGCACGCCAGATATTGCGCTGCAAAGGCCTCGTTGATTTCAAAACGATCCATGTCGCCAAGCCCGAGGCCCGCGCGACCGAGGGCCCCACGTATGGCCGGCACCGGGCCGATGCCCATGATGTTGGGATCGACGCCCGCCACCTGGTAGCCTCTGATCCGCATCAGCGGATCCAATCCCAAGTCCCGCGCTTTTTTCAGGCTGGTAACAATTACAGCGGCTGCGGCGTCGTTCATCCCGCATGCGTTGCCCGCTGTAACGGTGCCGTCTTTCTTGAACACGGCCGGCAGTTTTGCAAGCTGATCTACAGTCACATCGGGCCTGACGTGTTCATCGGTATCGAAAATCAGCGGCTCCTTCTTGGGTCGTCCCACCGGCACCGGAAGGATCTCCGCCCTGAATTTCCCTTCTTGAATGGCCCGTGCCGCTCTCTGGTGGCTCCGGACCGCGAAAGCATCCTGTTCCTCGCGAGTTATCCCGTACTTTTCTGCCAGATTTTCCGCGGTCAAGCCCATCCCCACACCGATGGGGTACTCCTGCATGCCTTTCCAAAGCAGGTCGTAAGCCTGTAAGTGCCGGATGCGCTGACCCCATCGAGCGGATTCCATTATGTACGGGGCATTGCTCATGCTTTCAACCCCGCCTGCCAGCACAACCTCCGCTTCCCCACATTGCACGGCCTGCGCCGCGCTGATCACCGCCTGCATGGAAGAGCCGCACGCACCGTTGATGCTGAACCCGGGAACGCTCTCGGGAATGCCGGCCTGATAAGCCGAAACACGGGCCACATTTTGTTCCAATGGCGAAAAACAATTCCCGAAGATGACTTTCTCTATGATCGAGGGGTCGCCTATCCTCTTTGCCACCTCTTCAATCACCAACCGGGCCAACTCGGTCACAGGCACACTTTTCAGCGTGCCCCCGAAAGCGCCCTGCGCGGTTCTCACCGCACTTGCCAGGACCACTTCATTCATGGTCTGTTGACCTCACTAAACATGATTTCCTCGCCTGATCGGACCACGGGCTGCCACATGTCTCACGCCGGAAGCTCACGTTTCACAAGCCCGTGCAAGAAGATCTCGCGATACGTCCGAACGTATAATTCTCCGTCCAGACTGTTTCTGTTGAGCACCCATTGATGGAGCGCGCCGTCATGCAGAGCAATAAAGGTCAGCGCCGCGATTTCAGGGTCAAGCTCCTTCTTGAAAATTCCCTGACGTATTCCCTGCCTGACAACCTCGCTTATGACCTTCCTGTATTCCACATATACGCTTTTGAGCGCGGGTTCGAAATCCACGTCCGCGTTCAGCTCAGTGGTGAGAAAGGTCAAGAACACGCACAGATCCTGATTTTCCAGCGCGAATCTCGAATTGAAGCTGAAAACACGATGAATACGATCCAGGGCATTGCCTGAACAGCGCTCCAGCTCTTCGATCATTCCACCGATAAATCGAGACTTGTATTCATCAATAATCCTGAGCAGGAGTTCGCCCTTTCCGCTGAAGTGTGAGTACAGGGCGCCTTTGGTGAGTCCAACCTTCCGGGTGATGTCGCCGATGGAAGTTCCGTGATATCCCTTACGGACAAATATTTGGAGCGCAGCCTGAATGATCTTTTGTTCGGTGTTGATAATTCGTTTCATGGCCGGTCCGGGTGTTGTCAATACTGAACGGTCGGTATGAGCGATCGTAGGCCTTGAATGCGACCATGTCAAGTTATTTCTCCGTTGGAAAAGCATAATGTTTTCACTTGACAATAGCCCGACAGGCAACCAGAATACTGACCGGTCAGTATCTGTATTCTGTTCCTGATTCTAAGGAGGCGCCCGATGGACTACTCCCTCTCCGATGAGCAGACTCAAATTATCGAAGCCGCACGAAAATTCGCACGCAAAGAGTTCCCAAAGATCGCACGAGAATGCGACCGCGAAGAAAAATTTCCCAGAGAGGTCTGGCAAAAGGCCGGCGAACTAGGCTTTATGGGTATTTTCATCGCGCCGGAGCATGGAGGACTGGGGCTGGGATGCCTGGAGCATGCGATGGTCATGGAGGAGTTCTGGCGAGTGGATCCGGGCGTCGGCAACATTTTGTTGGCTGTCTTCGGATCGGAAATTGTCGGGGAGTTCGGCACTGCGGAACAGAAGAATAAATATCTCACTCCCATTGCAGAGGGCAGGGCCATCATGGGCTGTGCGATCACCGAACCCAATGCCGGCAGTGATATCTTCGGCGTCAAGACTCGCGCTGTGAAGACCGAGGACGGTTACGTAATCAACGGAACCAAGCAGTTCATCTCCAACGGCAGCATAGCTGACAACTTGCTGGTGTTCTGTGTCACAAACCCTGAAGCCCGGAAACCGACAGAGCGGTTCAGCTTTCTGTTGGTTGAAAAGGGCCGAAAGGGCTTCACTGCCAACAAGCTTAAAGGCAAGATGGGCATTCGAGCCTCCGACACTGCTGAACTCGCATTTGACGACGTGCAGGTGCCCGCGGAGAATCTGATCGGCGGAAAAGAAGGGGAGGGCTTCACTCAGGTCATGCACCTGTTCAACATTAATCGAGTAGTGGCAGCCGCGCAGGGAGTCGGCGTAGCCCAGGGCGCTCTGGACAAGGCCGTGGCATATATCCGGGAAAGGACCCAGTTTGGAGGGCCTCTGGCTTCGTTTCAAGGCCTTCAGTTCAAAGTTGCAGACATGGCCGCGAGAATAGAGAGCGCTCGTTCGCTTTACCACAAAGCCGCCTGGCTTATCGACCATGGCCGGATCGATCGCAAGATTGTTTCAATAGCGAAGCTCGTGGCCGGGGAAACCGCTGTGCGAGTGACTGACGAAGCTCTTCAACTCCACGGTGGATACGGATATATGGACGAATACGATGTGGAGCGGTTTTACAGGGACGCAAAAATTGTGGAAATATACGAGGGCACCAAAGAAATAGAGAAGATCACCATTGCCAGAGAAATCCTGGGAAGGACGTGAGCGCCCCGATTGGGTGACCATATTCGCAGTGACTGAAACGACCATGCCCTATTTGATAAAGGACTGAATGAACTCACGCACTTCGTTCTTTGTCCGGAAAACGCCGTAATGCCCTTCCAGAAGAAGGTCCGCATCCAAGGCTGCGAGCTTTTTCAAAGAGGCCTGATACTGTTTCTCGTCAGATAGCAGTGCCGGAAGGATTGGACCGTGAACATCTTGCCCGAAAAGCACAAGCCGGCCGCCAATATGTGTAGTGTACACCACCGAGCCCGGGGAATGGCCGGGCCAATGCAGGGCTGTTATTGTTCCATTCCCGATCGCGAGAGTGGATTCCTCACCTCGTAACTTGATGTCAATAGCGAGCGGTTTTAGCCGCGCTCCGTACCATGATGCAGCGGTAACTTCGCTGTCACCGGACTCAAGGTAAACCGCGTCCAATTCATGGGCAACGATACGGCAGTCAAAATCCCTTCTTACGGCTTCGGCCCCGCCGGTATGATCAAAGTGGCAATGGGTCAGCAAAAGATATTCTAGTTGTCCATTTGGGTGTAAGCATTCCTCAATGTGCCTTTTCAATCGGGAATGCCCTGGTCCGCATCCGGCATCGACAAGGGCTGCCTTGTCACCAAAGCGTATGAGATAGATAGCTGCATCGCCCGGATCGGTCAGTCCGCCGCCGCCAACTTGCCACAGATTGTCCGCGATTTTTTCGCTCACTTCGCCCTCCTGTAGTCATGTGAAAGCATACCACACAAAGCTCGGTTAGAAGATCAATCAGTGAAAATTGCCCGCGTAGGATGCGGTGTTTTCCCGATCGTTGCGGTTCGCTCCGCTAACGACATCCTATCGGACTGGGCAGGAAACCGAGTGACAAAATTTTTGTCCGAATGCGGCTAGTCTTGGTAAGGGCAGGCCCCCGGAGACCGTCTCAGAATCGAGGATTCTGGGATGGCGCGCGTAGGGGCGGTTCGTGAACCGCCCGAAACCAGGGCGCTTCTCGAAGCGCCCCTACACAAGAAATCCTCTGATCAGCAATTCTGAGACAGTTTCCCCGTGCCTGCCCTCGGCCCAACGAGATACCAAGACAAGGGCGGACTCGGGGGTCCGCGCCGTACAAGCGGCCGAGGCCTCCCTTTTCACCTGAGACGTATGGTCGCACACGGTTTCGAGAAACAAATCGAACAGAAATTTAGGCGACTATTGTAAACGTAGGACAGGCCTCTTGCCGGGCCTACATGGTCCAGCTGAAGCCCCACCTCACCACGCGAAACTGACCGGTTGCTGAGATAGAGAAGAAGAAGTTGACTTAAGTCAATGCAGGTAGTTTAAAAGTGAATTAGGGGTAAGAAAACCGAATGTTGAGGTCCTGGAAACGTGACATCCACAAGGATAGGCTCGAGGTGAGCAATGTCTGACGCAACAATTGAAGCGTGCATTCCCGTAGACATTTCGGATGACGACATTTTGGACGCCATGCGGGACATCTCAGGCTACCTGGACATAACCCCCGGCGATTTCAAAGAGGTTTACATCAAGGCCTACCGACATGCCGTCACTAGGCTCACTCGTTCGGTTAAAGCAGCGGACGTTATGACCCGGGACGTGGTGTCTGTGCGGCAAGATACGCCGCTGAAGGAGGTGGCGGAACTCATGGCGGTCCGGAAGATCTCCGGACTCCCGGTCGTGGATGATGCCCGCCGTGTAGTGGGAGTAGTTTCCGAGAAAGACTTTCTTGCCGCAATGGGCAGGGGGGAAGCCGACACGTTGATGGCAGTGGTCGCGCAGTGTCTGGTGGGCAAAGGCTGCCTAGCGGCTCCTTACCGTGCAAAATTCGCGCGAGACATAATGACATCTCCCGCGGTTACGGTCCCGTCGGAAACTCCGATCCTGGAAGTTTCCGCTCTCCTATCGGAAAAGAAGGTCAACCGAGTGCCTGTGGTGGACGCTGACGGTATCATGATCGGGATAGTGTCACGAGCGGATGTGCTGCGATCGTCTTTTTTCCCGGAGGGCGTATGAACTATTTCGCGAAGATGAAAGGGACCACCAAAAGTCCACCGGCTGTTAGTCTAGCCGAGATAGGCTTGTCCTGGCTCGGCGCGTTCATCGGGATTGCATGTGTGGCCCTTGTGCAGGCCTTCATGTTCGACGGAACCGATTTGGTGTTCATGACCGGCTCTTTTGGAGCGTCGGCCGTGCTTGTTTACGGCGCAACCAAGAGCCCGCTGGCTCAGCCCAGAAATCTTGTGGGCGGACACTTTCTGTCAGGGCTGATCGGAGTGGCTGCATTTGACATTTTCCCCACACAGCCCGTGATAGGAGCCGCTGCCGCAGTAGCCACCGCAATAGCTGTCATGCACGCGACCAAAACCCTCCATCCCCCTGGGGGAGCCACTGCTCTGATAGCTGTTATAGGCGGAGAAAAAGTGCATGCACTTGGCTTTCTTTACGCCCTGATGCCCGCAACCGCCGGCGCAGTGATACTTCTAATTGTGGCCTTGGTGTTCAACAACCTACCGAAAGCCAGAAGGTACCCCGAATTCTGGCTCTAGCCGCCCGGTTGGGTATCCCTTAATACGGATTCCCAAGCAAGCTTGGAACGCGTTTAAGGGTCAGGCCTGCTCTTGACTCATCTCTAGCCCTCGATTGCCGGATGAGCCCGAACATGAGCCAAGAGCAGACCTGATAATCATAAAAAGGCGCCTCTGAGTCGGGGGGTGTGATATCCCCGACTTGCCATTAACCAAAGGAGGCGCCCAATGGAAGTGTATGCGGCGATTGATCTTCATGCAAGCAACAGTTT
>JACRDF010000003.1:300000-407005 GCA_016212925.1 Desulfomonile tiedjei | reverse complement strand
TCCCAAGGGTTTGGCTGTTCGCCAATTAAAGCGGTACGCGAGCTGGGTTTAGAACGTCGTGAGACAGTTCGGTCCCTATCTTCCACGGGCGCAGGATATCTGAGAGGCTCTGTCCCTAGTACGAGAGGACCGGGATGGACGAACCCCTGGTGTTCCGGTTGTCGCGCCAGCGGCATAGCCGGGTAGCTACGTTCGGATCGGATAACCGCTGAAAGCATCTAAGCGGGAAGTCGACCTCAAGATTAGATATCCCGGGCTTAGGCCCCTAAAGACCCCTCGAAGATGACGAGGTTGATAGGCCGGGGGTGGAAGTGTGGTAACACATGGAGCTTACCGGTACTAATAGGTCGTGCGGCTTGATTCCCAACACAAGATAAGTATTCCTCGATCTTCCTATTTGGTTGATATACGGCGCCACGAGGTTTTGCCTCGTGGCGCTTCGCCATAATTTTGTTTATCCGCTTTCCCGGTGACTATGGCGGAGGGGCAACACCTGTTCCCATTCCGAACACAGAAGTTAAGCCCTCCAGCGCTGATGGTACTGCGTGGGTGACTGCGTGGGAGAGTAGGTCGTCGCCGGGATAACCATAGACCCTCGATTCCTCTGGAATCGGGGGTTTTTTATTTTCCGGCCCGTATTGCTTGCCCACTTGAGGCGATTGGGCAAACCCCGCCTGGAAGGCGCCCAGCATTCGACGACTGTCGCCGGCATTTACGCAACCGCCGTCATAGCGGTTGACTTTACGACACTCAACGGGTACGCCTATTCCATCGCTTTGAGACGATTCCCGATTTCATGGGAGGAACCACAATGACCGCAGCTGCAACTTGCCGAACCGCCCTCGCCTTCCTGGCCCTGGTGCTCGCACAAGCAATGGAGGCCTTTCCCGTGATAGCAGCGTCTCAGGACCCGGGTTCTTCCGCTGTCTCCGAAACCAAGCCCGGGAGCCCCGCGGGCTCGGCTT
Source organism: Desulfomonile tiedjei (assembly GCA_016212925.1). Lineage (NCBI taxonomy): Bacteria > Pseudomonadati > Thermodesulfobacteriota > Desulfomonilia > Desulfomonilales > Desulfomonilaceae > Desulfomonile > Desulfomonile tiedjei. Next base: position 406,040 of record JACRDF010000003.1, on the reverse strand, counting down.
CGGATCAAGGCCAGAGTGGCTCTCCCACAACCAAGGACTCACCCGATGAAGTCCGGATTTTGAGAGAAAAGATAATTGAGTTGCAGAACAAAGGCCGGCTCGGTTTCCGCAAAGTTGAACTTTGCAGCTCCGTAGAAGGATTCGGAGTCTATTCCCCGCTGGAACAAGGCCAACAGGCCTCCCGCATAGTGCTCTACTTTGAGCCTTCCAATTTCAGCACGCTCATTTCGGAAGGCAGATACGTGGTAGACTTGACTGTAGATCTGTCGATATTCGATGCCGCCGGAAAGCTCATCGCGGGTAAGGAAAACGTGCTGAAGATAAATAGAGTATCTCGGTCTCCGGTAATCGATCTGTACTACAAGATGGAGATAAATCTAAAGAAGCCGATGCAACAACACTTTGTGATAAAGACCACGCTTCATGACAAAATCAAGAACCAGGCGGTTTCAGCGTCGTACAAAGTTGATGTCCGGTCCCCTACGAACAGGATGCTCGACCGAATCTGAATAATTCACCCCTTTTCAGACCATTCAATTTGAAATCCTACAATTCCCACACGCACTTGATACCGATGCGCCTTCCAAGAAGGGACATTAGCAATGGCCGGCAGGGACGCCGGCCGCTACCATAATGTGGTGGCGGTCCCGCGGGACGCGGGATGCGCGCCATGCTTTCTTGCATGAATGCGCATTGGTATTATGGTGATTCTCAAAAGTTTTTTCCGAATGGAGTCGCACTGCTGGACAAGCCAGCAGTGGCACCCCAATTCAATCCGTGATTACTTTCGAGAACCGGTTTAGTTCGCGCGGAGCTTGGCCGCAAGGAGCTGTTTTGAACCGATTGCGCCGCTGTTGGACGATTTGGAGGCTTTGATCCTTACCATGAGAGAGTATTTACGGCTTCGAATGGCCGGGTTTCAAGAAGTCTGCGAGCAGGCCGGTCCACTTGGGTATCACCTTTTCAACCGTTATGGATATTGATAGGCCGTCCTTGCCCTCGCGCTGCAAGAGCCCTTCTACGGTCGCCACTTCGCTTGTCAATATAGGCCGCGCGGCATGAGCTTGCACCTTGGGAAACATCACCAGGTCGGTAAGACCTGTTTCATCTTCCATAGTGATAAACATGACTCGCTTACCCGATCTGGTGGGCGGGGTATGCACAATGATCAAAATGCCGGTAATGCGTACTCGCCGTCCGGATGGTACCCGCCGCAGATCTTTTGCCGTTACTATCCCGTCGGCTGCCAAATGGGGACGCAAAACGGACAGCGGGTGCCCGGTGCAGGAGACACTCATGGAACTTGCTTCGCTGTAGGCTTTGGAAAATGAAAAGTCACGAATGCGAAGGTCAGACATTGCCGGCTTCGTATACCTCCTGTGTTAACCTCCATTCAAACTCTTCCAGCCCATCCAGCGCTCCGGCCGATGTGAGGACCTTCACGACCCTCTCAGGGAGCGGAAGTCGAGCCAAAAGCTCTGTACGGCTGCGGAACGGGCCTCTTCTCTCCCGATCATTAACGATTCGGCGAGCAGTCTCCGGTCCCACGCCGTTCACGACTACCAGAGGAACACGAATCCCTGATCCATCCGGCTCGTATTCCGAGCCGCTCGCGTTGATGTGAGGGGGATAGGCAGGGATGCCTCGCCTTCTGGCCTCATTCAGAAACACAAAGGGAGGATATGAACCCACATGGCCCGCGTTCAGAAGCCCCAGGTAAAATGCCTGCGGATAATGAGCCTTCAAGAACCCGCTTTGATAAGTTATATGAGCGAAGGACGCAGCATGAGCTTTGCAAAAGCCAAAAGAAGCAAAGGCTGCCACTTTGCGGAAGACCGCCTCGGCCAAGACCTTACTGTAGCCGTTTTGTCCGGCCCCCTCAACAAATCGTCGTTTCAGCGATTCCATGGTTCCGGATCCGCGATCCTTGGTCATGGCTCGACGAAACGCATCAGCTTCGGCATAGGATAATCCGGCAAATTTGTTAGCAATCCTAAGCACCTGTTCCTGGAAAAGGATCACACCGTAAGTTTCTGCCAAAATAGGCAGCAGATTTTCATGTGGAACTCGCACGGCCTCTTCTCCATTGCGCCTTCTTACGTATGTTTCCACCATGTTGCCTTCCACAGGGCCCGGCCGGAATAGAGAGATCTCGGCAATCAGGTCCCCGAAGCGGCGGGGCTGAAGGCGACCCAGCAGATTCCGCTGGCCGGGAGATTCAAGCTGGAACACCCCCACACTTTCCGTGCTTCGAAAAAGGGCATAAGTTTTGCGATCGTTTAGCGGCATGCGGTCAAGATCAAAGTGAATTCCTTTTCTTTCCAGGACCTCAAGCGCCTTCCGAATAGCCGTATGCATTCGCAGGCCAAGTAGGTCCAGTTTAAGGAGCCCCAGCGCTTCCACATCATCCTTGTCCAACTGTCCCACGGGAAAGCCCTTGAGGGAAGTCCCTATAGGAGTCCAGGCCTTGATGTCGTCCGGCGCTATAATTACACCACCTAGATGGACCGAACTCTGAAACGGAAGGCCGGCCAACTTTGCAGCCAAACTGACCAGAAGTGTTTCATTTTGAATAGGGGCAGATCTCAGTTCCGGCAGATTTTCCAAGGCCTCTGCCAGGTCCCGCCCCTGAAGCGACCACGGTAGACAGGTTGAAAGACGACTGATTTCCTCAAGAGGATAGCCCAAAGCTCGTGCCACCAGACGGACCGCGCTACGAGTCCGAAAACTGAGAATAGTCGATACCATTGTCGTTTGACGAGGGAGGAGTTCCATCAGATGATGGATGACTTCGTCACGGCGATCGGAATCAAAGTCCAGATCGATGTCCGCCATGTCAATGCGACCCTCGTTGACAAAACGCTCAAAGAGGAGGTTATGGGCTACCGGGTCCACGCCGCCCAACAGAAGGTAAACCACAAGACTTCCTGCGGCCGATCCTCGCACGCTGTGGCGAATACCGGTCTTTCGTGCAAAATCGACCACTTCTCTCACCAGCAGAAAGAAGTCGGCCAGTTTTAATTGGTTGATAACGGCCAGTTCTCGGTCGAGTCGCCGAAGATAATGCAGGGAGACCGGTCGAAACATCCGAGCCGCTTCCGTGAGCGTTAAAGTAGTAAGCTTGCGAGACGATCCCTCCGGATTTTCCGACACAGGAGGATGAAGCTTGCCGACAGGCAAGGAAAAGTGACGACACATCGAAGCGATCACGCGGGTATTTTCAAGAGCAACAGGATAAGGGATTCGGCGCTCCATCTCGCGGCTGCCGGTCAGAAAGAATTGGTCATTCGGTAAAGGAGAAACCTTTCTATGATGATGGTGGCGCTGTATGCCGGTAAGGGTCCGATGCAGGACATAATCCTCCGGCCTTAGATAAGTAACCAAATTTGTGGCCACCGGAGGAATATCCAGGCTTCGAGCCAAGGCCACTGTCTGCTCCATCAGTCTGACAGCCTGTCGCTTTGTGTCTTCGGATTGTCGGTGATTCTGCAGAACTACAAAGAGTCGATCCGGGTGACGCAGGACTTCCCGCAGTTCCAGCAGGCTTTGTCTTGCTTGATCAATTCTCTCCTTCTCCAGCAAAGTTTTTACACGGGAGCCGAATCCACCTGCCAGACAGATCAACCCCCCGGACCAGTGTGTCAAATCCTGTTTGGTAATAAGATTTTTCGCGGTGGTTCCACCTTCAAAGGCTATGGATAAAAGGCGACATAAATTTCGGTACCCTTCGGAATCGGAAACCAGCATGCTCACCGGTGAGCCGTCCCACAGAGAGAGCCGCGCACCCAGTATGGGTTGAATACCCGCTGCTAAAGCCGCCTTATAAAAGCGAACCGCTCCGTGAAGTCCATAGTCGGTGAGAGCGACCGCCTTCTGACCAAGGCCGCGGACTCCCTCGACCAATTCCTCCGGGTTAAAAGTTCCCCACAGGAAAGAGTAAGCGCTTTGGACTTCAAGATGCACAAAATTATCCATTCAGACGGTTCCTCTAAACATAAGATACTCATGTGCAGACCGCTTACCTGCTTCATCACGCATCGGGACCGGCCGCACCGGTAGGGAATCTAACGGGAACCTCTTTGTGTAATGGATTATTCACTTAGCTACGCCTGATAATGCGGATTACCATGAATATGTCATTGCGAGGGCGCAGCCCGAAGCAATCTCCATTGGTGGGACAGGTTTCCAGCATGTCTATTAGAATGACCGGCAAGATGCCGGTCCAGCGGAACGTGGGATATCTTGTCCTCGAATTATCTAACATCTACAGCAATGACAACATTGGGCCGCATTCCGAGGCAAAGCCTGGGAGCCATATCTCCACAGCATCGGCAAAATCTGTGGACTTAAGTAAACAATCCATTGTGTAAAGAGTTTTCCCCCGTGCCACCAACAAAAAGCTCTATATTACTCGCTGTGTGTGTTCCGTCGCTGGCGGAACACACACAGCGAGCATGGTATAGGAGTTTTTGGGGAGGGGTTCCCCGGCAAACGCCTTCCTTCTGCTACTCTCCCTGCTCACACACCCGCCCGGATGACTCCCACGAGCCTGCCGAGGATCTTCACTCTCGCCTGTTCATCGCCAATGAAAACTAACGGCTGATATGAGGGGTTGGCTGCGTGCAGCTCTATATCCGCGGGGCTACGTCGAAAAACCTTGAGTGTTGCCTCCGGTTCCAACCCTTCCACCTGGACGGCCACTATCTCCCCGTTTTGGACCACCGCCTGCGGTCGAATGATTGCAAGATCCCCGTCTCGGATCTGTGCATCTATCATGGAGTCCCCTCGCACTCGAAGAGCAAAGACGCTGTCTGAGCCGAAAAGTCTGGGATCTACCGGCAGATCTTCTTCCCTGTTCTCCTGGGCCAAGATCGGGGTGCCCGCTGCGATCTGGCCGATAAGGGGGATAAAGACGGTCGACGAGCGAGACGTGAGTTTCCAGGCCCGTTTCTTGCCGGGGACACCGGTAAGATAACCCCCTTTTTCCAGGACTCGCATGTGTTTGAGCAGACTTCCTGCAGAAGCGAGACCTAACCCCTTGCATATTTCCCTCAATGATGGAGAGAATCCCTCGCGGTCCTGAAAAGACCCGATGAAGCTGAGGATCTCCTTTTGTCGGGTGGTAATTTCCACGTAATTAATATAGAGAACAAATGTTCTCTTGGCAAGAAAAAAAAGAACATACACCAGACTTTTCAATGCCGCTTGTGATATTGCCCCAGTGCTGGAAAGGACTCAGAAACTTCGCGTTGCTCACAAGAGGCCTGAAGATGGCCGACGACTTCATGCGTGAGTTTCTATACGGAGGTGCATTGAAATTGAGACAAACATCTCGGTGGGATCAGGCAGTAAGGGCGGTTCACGAACCGCGCCGTACCGGTGCCATCGCAGAATCCTCCATTCTGAGACAGTTTTCGGGCGCCTGCCCCTACCCAGGCTAACCGCATTCGGACAAGAATTTTGGCGATCGGTATAAACGCAGAACAACATCTTTGGGCGGGCTGTGCCCACGGGATATGTCTGTGAGAAAAGTTGTGGAAAGCAGGCCTGTGTCAGATAGAGGGGGGTGTTCTACTCACCCCGCGTCTTCCAGGAGTCGTTTCTTTTGTCATACCATCGGTCCCAATTAGTCCTCGCCTCCGAGGGTGGGGGGATGAAGTTGGAGACCGACTTGGCGCCTGGAATGTACTTGGATACCCATCCTTGTTTGTCTGCATCGTACCCGGCCGGAACCGGATTGCCGGAACGCAGGGCCGAGCAGGAGGTCATGAAGGGCAAGGTAGCGATGATCAAGAAGAGAAGTGCGGAGGGAAGTTTCATGAAAAATACCCCTGGTCACAATGGGTTGATGCAAGTCAACCGATCAGGTGCGAGCTTATACCCGTTATCGCCTGTGACCACAAGTATTTTTATACGATTAAATAAAAAAAGTTCCCTGATTACATTCGGCAATTGGTAAGCCCTCAATTACTAATAAAGTGCCAGTGCAAATACTCCGATTCCATATAGATTATTTGGACGTAGTCTCGGGAGACGCATCCCCGGGGGCAACCTTCCCGAGGAAAACGGCCAGCCCTCCGGCAAGAGCATAGATTGTGGCTGACAGGGCAAGCAAAAAGCTGAATCCGTACGCCATTGATACTAGCACCGCGGCGGAGGCGGAGACGACAGAAGCGAAGCCGTTCACAGCCCAAGCAAGTGGGATGGATGCCTGGGCCGCTTTTTGGAGCGCCGAGAGCGCCCACGGAAACGGCATGCCCATGAGGAATGCCAGAGGAGCCATAAGACCAAGGCTGACCAACGTCTTCCAAAAAAAATTGAGGCCGGCCCCGGCTTCGAAAACCACGGGGAAAAGGGCAAAATCCACTACGGTAATGAGAGCGATGAAGACAGCAACAAGGAGAATCCCCCCCGGCACCTTTCCGGTGACACTCGGCTGAACCATACTCCCTGAGCCTGCAAAGAACAGGAAACCTCCAAAAACCGTCGCGGCGGCCAGAACCGGATCTCCGAGAAATCGCGTGAACATCTGGATAAAGGCCATTTCCAGGAACATGAATCCGGTCCCGAGCAAGGCGAAATAGAACCCCACCCACACCAGCAGGTTCCCCGAAGGAGCATTCCTCGCGCGTCGCAGGAGCACCGCCGCGGGTGGGAGGAGAAAGGCAGCGACTCCGGCTGTCCATATCACGGAAATGATGAGAACCAGGAATCCCATCTCGGCTCGCGTCGGCCACAGGGGACCGAAGACTCGACGAAGCTTCGCGAGCGATTTCCATCGAAAAAAATCGTGGAAGAACGGCTGGTTGTCTGTGGCAGGTTTAATCCGGGCTATCCAGTCCTCGTAAAGCTCAGCTCTTTTGTCGCCAACCAACTTTTTCATCGAATCGTAGTACCAGGAGACCCGGCTGCCCTCAGGGCCTGGAATCGAATGGATCCGATTTGTCTGTTCAGGTCTAACTCCCGGAAACCACTCTGTGTCCCACGACATGGAACGGCATGTCTCTTGAAACTTCAGCGACGTCTCGGGACTCACGGGGTTCTTTGCAGCCAGAGTGGCAAGGTTTAACTCATCGCGGGCAATGAGAAGGTGCCGGCCCGGATCTTTGACATCCCCTCCTTCCAGGGCTTCGACCCATGTGGCGGCTATCTTCAAGTTGTCCCGAGGTGGGTCTTGGATTCCCCTGACCACGTTGGCGATCCCTCTTGAGCTCAGCAATGCGAGGCACCGCTCGAATCCCTCTACCGTGGCAAGGTAGTCTTCGCGCAGACCTCCTATTCCTCCGGAGCCCGGAGCGAACCCTTCCAATGCGGCCAGATGAATGATGTCGAAGGTGGTCGTTGTCTGATCCAGAAACGCGCGCGGGTCAGCCACTACCACGGTTACGCGCGGGTCGTCGAGAACCCGGCTGGGATGGTCTTGCAGGACTCGAACTATGTTTTTGTCAGGCTGAACCGTTACGATAGATTGGGCCGGGCTGAGCCGAGCCAACCATATGTAGATCCCGCCTGCATCGCCAAGAATGAGCACGCTCTCCGGTCGTACCAGCTTGTAAGGGAGTGCCGACAAGGTGGATTGGAGAAAACGCGCTTGATCGGCACTTGAAATGGAAGGAATCGATCCGACTTGAAAGCCGTCCTGGAGCAACACATCCATAGGGGGAGGTGCTTCCGAGGAATTCAGGGACATCAGGGTGTGAAAAGACGGGCTTGCAAAAAGGTCTATTCTGCCGCGCAGGCCGCTGAATGATGCCTTTTTTTCAGCGCTTCCCTGTTCCACCAGCCTCTGGATAAAGGCGAGGGACTTGTATTGATCTACGTTGAGCGGGAAAATCCTGTCCGCAGGGACAAGTTGGCTGCTACCTAATAGAACCCCTGCAATCAGCAGAGACAATCCGTAGGTCCATTGCACTCTGCCGCGGGATGCACAGCCGGCCTGCGCTGTCCGCTTTACGCTTGTTGGCTGAGGGCTTCCTTGTACGGCGGACGGTGTATGCCGATTGTTACCGTTGTACACACCTTCTTTTGACTTCGCTGAATTATGGACAAGGCCCGACCGGCGAAGCAGGAAAACCCCCGAGACGAGTGCGCACGCTGCGAGCGGGACAACAACGCCGTTGGCAGGGAAGTGTTCCAGCAGCCAGATGCCGCCCAGCGCTCCGGCCGCGCTGCCGGTCAGGTTCGACGCGTAGACCTTGTGGGTTTCGAGGCCGGCCGTCATGAGCGCGAGGCCTATAAGAATCCCTGCCAGCAGAAAAGGAATGACGTGAATGAGCCAAAAGAGGAACCACCACTTCAGAGTCGGCAGGACCTCTACGGGTGGAAAATACACACTGAGAGGAAGGAGTTCGCCCAGGCGAAAGCAAACCGGCAAGGACAAAGCGAACGACAGGATACCCCAGCGGAACACGGACTCCCGATGTTCCGTAAACCAGGATCTGCCGAGGGACAGGATGGTACCGCCTGCTCCGAAGCCCAGCAGTGCGCAACTAATGACGAGAAAGGAAAAGTGATGATACCGAGCGATTAGCAGGCAACGCATCAGAGCCAGTTGCCAGCCTATCGTAGCGAATGACAGGAAAAAGACAACCGGCCCCAAGCGTCGTGCACAGGTCGTTTCCCCAATCACTTGTCCGGAGCACCTCGAATGAGGGGTACGAATCGCACCAGTTCCAGGGTTTGCGAACTGCGGCCGCCCGATTCATCCTTCGTGACCAGCAGAAGTCGCTGGGTCTCAAAATTTCCGCCCACCGGAATGACCATCTTGCCTCCGGGCTTCAACTGGTCGAACAGGGGCGGTGGGATGTGGAGTGCGGCACAGGTCACAATGATACGATCAAAGGGCGCAGCCTCTTTCAGGCCATAGTATCCGTCTCCGAGGCTTACTTTCACTGACTCATAACCAAGCTGCCCTATCCTGTCCCTGGCAGCTTCGTATAAGGGCTTTACGATCTCTATGGTGAAGACGTCAGGGGTTATCTCGGCAAGTATCGCAGCCTGATAACCGGAACCCGTCCCTATTTCAAGCACTTTCATCCCAGGTTTCAGCTCCAGCGCCTGAGTCATGAGGGCTACAATGTAGGGCTGGGAAACAGTCTGGCCGTGACCGATTGGAAGAGCGCTGTCCTGGTAAGCGAGCAGTTTTGCCGCTCCGGGCACAAAAAAATGACGCGGGACGCGAGTCATGGATTTTATTACAGCAGGGTCGCTGATTGCGGTCCGGCCAAATCCTTTCAGCCCGACCTGTACCATATGGTCTCTTTCATTCTGCCTTTCCGCAAACGCTGCCGGATCGGGGCGAGTCCCGGCAAGACAGTTCGGGGTCGGCCCGACTTGCAGTGTGGCAGCCAGCAGAAACAATATCGGAGCCAATTTTATCGCAAGATTATCGGTCACTGCGCGTCCGTCCTATTGGGATCATGCTCTTCATTCGGGTGCACCCCCAACCACTTTTCCATGACCAGCGCATCATCCTGCAATTCGCTGTAATATTTTTTCCGAAATCCAATGGCGCTAAAACCACATTTTCTGTAGAGCCGCCTCGCGGGAAGGTTTCGCCTCCCAACTTCCAAGATAATTCTCTTGAGGTCGTCCCGCAAGCACATGGCCTCCAGTTGGTCCATTATGAATTTCCCATATCCGTGACCGCGGTAGTCGGGATGAACAGCGACGTTCATCAAATGAGCCTCATCAAGGACCTCCCAGAAGCATATATAGCCTACAAGAGTATCTTCCGACTTGAAAACCATGAGCCTTGCGGCCCGGTTGGCTATTTCCTCGAGGAACATGTTCCTTGACCACGGCGCGGCAAAGGAGACCTTTTCAATAGCCACTACTGCGTCAAGATCCGATACTTGCATCGGTTCGCTACTGAGAGTTTGTTGGCTAACCATTGGTGTGCGGTCTGATTGTGGTGATTGCCGAAAGTAATGTCCGATTGTTTATTTGCACCAACCCAGCTTTCGCCGCGAAGCAACGACCATACAATCGGATATTCTTTTTTTGAGATGGGCTACAAAAGCGATCGCTAGCGCTCTACGCCGGGGAATCGCATGACTTGGCCGTCAGCCGGTTTTCTCTCCGGGTCCTTTTCGGGAAATCCTTTGTCGCAGGACATCTCCTGCCAAAAAGATATTGTCTCTGCCGGCCTCGGAAGCCAGCTTTGCCAGTGAGCCCAGATTGTGGTCCGACCTGGAGTTTATTGCTTTGATCATCATGGGAAGGTTCAGTCCGGTCACTACCTCCACCCTCCCGTCCTCGAGAAACGAAAGCGAAAGATTGCACGGAGTTCCGCCGAACAGGTCGGTCAGGATGAGCACACCTTCTCCGGTGTCCACCTTGTTAATGGTTCGCGACATCTGCTCTCTGAGGACATCCGGGGATTCCGTGGGATCTATGGACAGTGCGACGACCGCCTCTTCCGAACTCAACCCTATCAAGCGAGCCGTGTTGATAAATTGTGTACCAAGCTCGCCGTGAGTCAAAACAAGTATACCGATCATGATTTGGCGCTTCCTGACTTACAGCCGTTTTCAAGTCCAAGAGTCAGCGGGACAACTCTCTGTGTCTCAACTCGACGCCTTTGTAGCCATTCTCCACAAGGAACCGAGAGACATGTTCAGCGACGACTACCGATCGATGGCGTCCTCCCGTGCATCCCACCGCGATCGTAAGGTACTGCTTACCCTCCTTCATGTAAAGAGGCAAAAGAAAAAGTAGCAGGCCGGTGAGTTTTTCCAGAAACTTCCGTGTGGTCTCATGCGAAAAGACCCACTCGGCCACTTCGGTGTCACGGCCGTCCTTGGCCTTCAATTCCTCCACAAAATACGGGTTGGGCAAGAAGCGAACATCCAGCACCAAATCGGACTCCATCGGGAGGCCTTTGCCAAAACTGAAGGACTCCACGGTAATCTTCAAAGCATCGCCCGGGGATGTCGCAAAGACCCTTTTGATCTCTTCACGCAACTGGTGAACCGTCATGTCGGACGTGTCTATGACCCAGTCCGCGCGCTCTCGAATCTCTTTCAGTTCCTGTCGTTCGCGTCTAATCCCCTCCATGACGTTTCCCGCGGGGGCCAACGGATGTTGGCGTCGAGTTTCGCTGTACCGGCGGATGAGCACCTCGTCTCTCGCGTCCACGAAAAGGATTTCCAGGGAGGTCTCCTTAAAGTCCAGGGCGTCCAGGATGGTCGGATATCGAGGGAAAAACTTGCGTTGGCGAAGATCTATCACCAGCGCCAGACGCGTCAGTTCTTCCGCCAGGGCGTCACTGAGTTCCAGCAGTTTGGGGAGAAGATCCACAGGCAAGTTGTCCACGCAGAAGAAACCGGCATCCTCAAGCGTGCGAGCCACAGTAGATTTCCCTGACCCCGAAAGGCCTGTGATGATTACAACTTTTCGCTTCATACGTTTTACACCGTTCTGTTGGTCTTAAAGAATCGAGCCAACAGTTCTATGAGAAGGGCGGGGTCCATGCCCGAGGCTACCGGGACTCGCACGGTCAGGAGGTCGATATCCATGAGTTGCAGTCTTCCTGTGTCCGGAGAGGTCCTACCGAGGTCTATGGCCGGGTTGTACTCGTCAAGCTCCACCACGAAATCTATCGGGGCTGACGTCAGTATGCCGCGGGGGAACAGGGATTTGGCCGCAAAGATACCCAGGCCCCTGACCTCGATTCGAACGTCTTGTTCCACAGCCCTTCCGACCAGGGCATTTCCTTGGGGATCATGAAACACCTCCACGAGGTCGTCGGCTACGAAGTAATGTCCCCGGCGCAGAAGATTCAACGCCGCAAAGGATTTCCCGGACCCTGCCGGACCGCGTATAAGAACGCCGACATCGTGGACCGAAACGAGCACTCCCTGGATCTTGACAGTTTTCATTTTTCATTCCATACCACGGCTCACCCGGTTGATCAAATGTAAGGCCGTAAAAGTGGCCGCGAGAAAAAAGGGTTGACAATCGGGCCATTATATCATAATTGATATATTTATATTTAAACGACCCCTCGGGAGGCCTAATGAAATTCACCTTCGGCAAAGCTGCTCTTCTCGCTCTAACCCTGTCCGCGATCATCCTAGCTTACGCACAGCTTACATATGCAGCCGGCGCATCCGACGCCAATATTTTTGTTTATCCGAAACCGTTCAAAATTGCAGATCTTGTCTTAAGGAACCCATCGGGGCAGAGGGTTTCTTTGAGCGATTATCAAGGGAAAGTGGTCTTATTGCATTTTTGGTCAATCCAATGTCCGGCCTGCCGAATGGAGGAACCTGACCTGCATCATCTGAAGAAGACCTTTGGTCCCCAAGGCCTCGAAGTCCTGGGAGTCAATTTGGTGGACTCGCCGCAGGCCATCACCGGATACGCCGTTGCCAACCAGATGCCCTTTCCGGTCCTGTTTGATGGCGGCCAGGGATTCAAGCTGCAAGTGGTAAACATGGCGGGCAAGAATACGGCCTTCGTGGTAACTCCGGGGCGAGAAGCCGTCCTGGAGGTCCCGGGTTTCCCCACTACCTACATCCTCGATTGCCGTGGCAGTGCGGTGGGATACAGCTTCGGTGCCGCCCGCTGGAATGATGGGGCCGCGCTTACCCTCATAAAGAGCCTGATTTCAGAGGTCAAGACATGCCGCCCGCGCATCTCGATGAATGTTCCCGGGACCTGGTCTCTATGGTAAGCTGAGGTTCGAGGGCCAATAATACGCATTAACAGAAGCAGAGCCTTTTTGTTTTCCCTTGACAATCTATTGGACGGTTGCTAATTCTGATTGTTATGTTGTAGGCGCGTAGCTCAGGGGGAGAGCATCACCTTGACGCGGTGAGGGTCTGGGGTTCAAATCCCCACGCGCCTACCAGTTATAGGATAGGAAGGTTCCTCCACCCAATATTACGAGGAAAAGGAGTGGTGCCTAATAGATGATAGTTAACCCGTTGTGGGTCGCAGCCCTTGCTTTTGCTGCGAATTCTCCCAGAGCATGAAGTCTTCCATAGAAATTCAGATCCAAGGTGGAAACAAGTCTTATCCGCCTGGTATTACTCCCGCAGAGATTCTCAGGGACATCAGTATACAGAACGGTCGCGACATTCTTGCGGCAGAGTTGAACGGCAAGTCCGTGGACCTTGCCGCGCCGCTGACAGACCCCGGTGTGCTTGAATTCGTCAGCGCTTACTCTCCGAAAGGACTTGACATACTACGCCATTCCGCGGCCCACGTCATGGCTCAGGCGGTCAAGGAACTCTTCCCTGACGTCAGGGTTGCTATTGGTCCTTCTATCGAAGACGGCTTCTACTACGATTTTGACGTTTCCAGACCCTTCACTCCTGAAGATCTTGAGAAGATCGAAAGCCGCATGCACGAAATTGTGAAGAGCAAGCTTCCTTTTAGACGAATGGTATTGTCCAAGGAGGAAGCCACGCGTTTCTTCGAGGAAAAAGGCGAAATCTACAAGGTCGAGTTAATTCAAGGTGTGGAAGACGAATCCGTAAGCCTATACTCGCAAGGTGAGTTCACTGACCTGTGCCGTGGGCCGCACATTCCGCACTCCGGGTTTATAAAAGCTTTCAAGCTGATGAAGGTTGCAGGGGCTTACTGGCGAGGGGACGAACGTAACCCCATGCTGCAGCGGATATACGGGACCGCTTTTCCTTCCAGGGAGGATTTGGAGAGGCACCTGCACCTTATCGAAGAGGCCAAGAAGCGCGATCACCGGAAGCTGGGAAAGGAACTGGACCTTTTCTCCATCGTTGATGAGGCCGGCCCCGGCTTGGTCATATGGCACCCCAAGGGCGCTATGCTCCGGTACCTCGTAGAAGAATTCGAGAGAACCGAACACCTGAAGCGTGGCTATCAGATGGTTGTCGGCCCACAGATCCTCAAACGCGAGCTTTGGGAAAGGTCCGGGCATTTCGACAACTACCGCGACAACATGTATTTTACGACTGTGGACGAGATCGACTATGGGATTAAGCCCATGAACTGTCTCGCTCACATGCTGATCTACAAATCCAGGATACGTTCGTACCGTGACCTGCCGTTGAGGTACTTTGAACTGGGGACCGTTCACCGCCACGAGAAAAGCGGCGTGCTCCACGGGCTCTTGCGAGTCCGACAATTCACCCAGGACGATGCGCACATCCTGTGTACGCCGGAACAACTGAACGATGAAATAGTGGGAATTGTCAGGTTTGTTCAAGAAGTCATGGGAATTTTCGGATTCGATTATACTATGGAACTGAGCACTCGCCCCGAAAAGTCAATCGGCACGGACGAGGACTGGGAAAGGGCGACCAATGCTCTTGAAAGGGCTTTGAAAGGCCTGAACGCCGATTACGAGGTCAATGAGGGTGATGGAGCTTTCTATGGGCCGAAAATTGACATAAAACTAAAGGACGCTCTGTCTCGCTCCTGGCAATGCGCCACCATTCAATGCGACTTTACTCTTCCGGACCGATTCGATTTGACCTACGTGGACTCCGACGGCCAGCGCAAGCGGCCGGTGATGATTCATCGCGTCGTCCTGGGCGCAATTGAGCGTTTCATCGGGGTCTTGATCGAGCACTATTCGGGGCTTTTCCCGCTGTGGCTATCACCCATACAGGCTGTGATCATGACTATTACGGATAGGCAACAGCAGTACGCTCAGGAGATGGCCGATTTGCTGACGAAAGAAGGGGTTAGACTGGAAACGGACCTTCGAAACGAGAAGATCGGGTTCAAAATCCGGGAAGCTCGCGGCCAGAAAATCCCTTATATGTTAATTGTTGGGGACAAGGAAGTGGCCAACCGGACTCTCGCGGTTCGCAAAAGAGGAGAGGAGCAGACATCAATGCTGTCCCTCGATGAATTCTTGTCCATGTTCCGTGAAGAGGTCGCCGGACGGTCATGAGTAACGGCGGAACCGCAAAAATCCACCTGTCATATTCAAGGGGGCTTTGTTCATGAAAGGAAGGCCAAGAGTTCCAGTTCCCGTGGAACCTAAGGTCAGGGTGAACCAGAAGATACGTGCACTGAAGGTGCGGGTCATTTCACCCGATGGAGAGCAACTTGGGATACTGGATGTGCCGACCGCCTTGCAGAAGGCGGAGGAACACGGACTGGATCTTGTCGAGGTTGCTCCAAACGTGGATCCGCCCGTGTGCCGAATTATGGACTACGGACGCTACCGCTACGAGGAAAGCAAGAAAGAGCATGAAAGAAAAAAGAAACAAGCCATCGTAGTGGTGAAGGAGATTAAACTCAGGCCCAAAACGGAAGAACATGACCTTGACTACAAGGTAAAGAGGCTTAAAGAATTTATTGCAGATAAGTTCAAAGTTAAGGTCACCGTCATGTTCAGGGGGAGAGAGATTACTCATCCCGAGCAAGCTCATGCTATCATTGACAAGGTGATTCAGTTGGTGGGGGAAGACGCGCAAGTGGAACAACCGGCCAAATTTGAGGGCCGCAACATGACGCTGATTCTCGGCCCCAAATAACAATTATCCTGGGCCGTCCTGTGGGTATGCCGCCGGAGTGGCTGAGTTATTACCGTCTGATAGCCTCCATTGATTGAATGGGGGCTTCAATGAGGATCGTCCGATGGAGCGATCTTGGCACGCGGTCCCACCGGTTCGATCCGGATGTTAGGGAGTGTGCCACGGCTGAACCCTAAATTAGAGTCTGATTAGCCGCCACCGGATCTCAGGATTCTATGATGTCGGACAAAGAAAAAAGACAGTTCACACGAATACCGTTCCGGACCGAAGCGAAGATATCCACGAGCAACAAAGTCATATCGTCCAACAAATTGCGAAATATAAGCCTCGGGGGAGCTTTTGTGGAGGTCGCTGAATACCTTCCGGAAGGTGAACCTTGCGTGCTGAATGTAGACCTGATTGGCCCGGCAAGCCTTTTGAGGATACAAGTGGACGGATTTATTGTTCGTGTGGAAGATGCGGGTATTGCCGTGAGATTTAGCAGAATCGACCTGGACAGCCTAATTCATCTCCGCCACTTGATCAAAGTTCACTCCTTGGACCCTGATGTTGTGGACAACGAATTCGCAGAAAACCTTTTGGAAATTAAACAACCGAGTTGATTAGCGGCCCGCTCGCACCGTCTATCTAAGGGTACAGTCGGTCCATCAGTCTCGGGAAGGCAATGGCCTCCCTGACGTGGTGTATGCCCGCGATCCAGGCTAGCGTGCGCTCAATTCCCAAGCCGAATCCCGAATGAGGAACCGAACCGTACCTGCGCAGGTCCAGGTACCATTCCAGGGGTGCTCGGTCGAGGTTGTGGTCCGCTATCCTGGCTTCAAGCTTCTCCAGGGAATCTTCTCGTTGGCCGCCGCCAATGATTTCACCGTAGCCTTCCGGTGCCAGCAAATCCACGGCAAGGGCCAGCCGGGGGTCTGACTGATCTCTTTTCATATAGAACGCTTTAACGCCCGCGGGATAGTGCGTTACAAAGACAGGCTTTTCAAAGGCTCCCGAGAGCACCGCCTCTTCTTCCGCTCCAAAGTCATCGCCCCAGTTGAATGGGGTGTCGTGCTGCTTGAGGATTTCAACCGCGTCGGAATAAGTAATTCGGGGGAATGGTGGGCTCACTTTCTCCAGGGGACCGCGATCTCGTTCCAGGATCTCCAGATGTCTGGAACACTCGTCGAGAATGTTCTCCACGATCCTGCAAACAAGTTGTTCCGCAAGATCAATCGCTTGAGGCAGCTCCCAGAAAGCCATCTCGGGCTCAATCATCCAGAATTCGGTTAGGTGGCGCCGCGTCTTGGATTTTTCCGCGCGAAAAGTCGGACCATGAACGTAAATCTGTCCCAGGGCCATGGCCGCGGCTTCGCCGTACAACTGCCCGGACTGGGTCAGGTATGCTGAACGGTCGAAGTAGGCTACCTCAAAAAGCGACGTGGTGCCTTCACAGGCCGTTGGCGTAAGTACGGGCGCTTCCACGGAAACGAATCCGAGATCGTCAAAAAAAGCCCTCGCCGTCCGGGACAACACGGAACGAATTTTCAGGAGCGCCACCTGTCGAGAAGATCTCAGCCAAAGGTGACGCTGATCCATAAGGAAGCCGACTCCGTGCTCTTTCTTTGCAATAGGGTAAGGCTCTGCTTCATGAACCAAGGTCATGTCGTGGACCGTCAGCTCGAAGCCGAGCGGAGAGCGCGGATCCTTCCTCACTTCACCGCGTACGATTACTGAAGATTCGTAAGGAACTCGGTCAGCGAGTTCAAACACATCGGACGAGACCTGGTCCACAAGGACCACGCATTGGATTGTCCCGTGGCCGTCCCGAAATTGAAGAAACCGGATCTTTCCGGATGACCGCCGGTTGGCGATCCATCCGCGCAGCTCCACCTGTTTGCCTTCGTACCGAGAAATCTGGTCGATCGTAATCCAGTCCATTCCGGCCCCCTGGTCAATGATCCATGTTGAATTAAGGACTTCCAACAAATATATGCCGGCACATTGAGATTGATACTAACCGGTGGTCTGCAAGGTAGCAGCAGTGGCGCTGCACGCCCTGCCCTTGTATAACCAAGAAACCATTCGGGAAGGGCCATTTTCAAAGTGCATCGGCATGGCCATCCGACGGAGAAGATTTTGCAACACATCCCACCGGCGGTCAAGAAACCACTGAAAAACAATGGATCAGTAATATGCTTTCCCCTTGATTTGTCCAATACGGAATTTGGTGCCCCTACTACCGTGCCACCATGCGACTAATCCAAGGGGGAATTGCCACATAACTCTGCGGGCTCATTCATGAAGGACTCGATGCGGTCCCATGTGCGCTGGTCCATTGCATACGGACCGCGGGTCTGCTATTAAGTTCATCCAAGGGGCGCACTGGGCGTTCCCATTTCTATCTCGTTTAGCGTATTGCGGTTGCAATGAAAAGATGGACAGCCTTTCTGACGACCTTTTTCACGGCTTGGGCCGTGCTGCTCCCTACCGGTCTTCATGCGGAACCAAGCCTCAAACCTCAACAGATCCCTGAGTTGCTTGCGGAAAAGGGAAAGAAGCTGAGCGCGATGAAAGTCGTCATGAACGTTACCAGCTTATACGAAGCGGATAAATCACGGCAGGATGTTAAGGGGTTCCTTCTGTACAGACGTCCTGCCGATTTCCGATTCCAAGGCCTTGCAACAGGTGGAAACCCTTTGTTTGAACTGGTTATCAAAGACGGGTTATTCGAGCTGTACATACCGTCCGACGGCAAGATCCTCAAAGGCGGGAAGGACTGTTTTGGCAAGCGGTTCCCGGATGTAGCAGAAATAGAGGGGCTTATCCCCATAATACTTCTTCAGTGGAAGAATGTGACCTTCCAGAAAGTCATGAAACAGGATGCGGAGACCATAGTCATCAACGTGCTGTGTCAGGGAAGGACCTGGGAAGCAACCCTGGAAGCCAAGAACCTGTTTATTAAGCGCTTGGTAAGACTCGGCCCACGTGGTGAGGTTGATCTCACCGCAAATTTTGGGGAATTCAAGACAGGAGAAGACGGATGGCTGCCGAGACGTTTTGACATTCAGTCGCCCAAAGGAGGGTGGCGCACCACGGTGCAGATCAGCAAAATCGAACCGAATCCCTTTCTGGTGGAAAAGAATTTCAAGCTGGAGCCCACCTTCTCCACAAAGACTGAAAACTGCAATTGAGTCATGCCGACTTCCAAGGTGGAAAGCGCCGCAACGAACGATCCCGTTTAAAAAGGGGACGAGAATTCACCGCATTTATCTTCTCTCGAAAATCGGGGCCGGCTGGATTGGTTGAAACAGCATGACTTCGGGTGTTAATTCTATGATCGTACACCGGTCACACTCCTCATGAACCGCTTCCTGTATAACGTGTTCCTTCATACACTGGTGGCGCCGTTTCTCGCGGCCTACTATCTTCCCAAGATTGCTCTCCGCAGCAAATATCGACGGTCGTTGAGCGGCAAGCTGGGCAGGCTTCCCGAGAGCTTCGTCCCGGAGACGCTTGCCCGACCGAGAATATGGTTCCACGCGGTATCAGTCGGAGAGGTCGTGGCGCTCAGTCCCTTGGTGGCCGCTGTCAAAGAGCTGACTCCCTCCGCATCCGTAATCGTCTCCACCGGAACAGAGACCGGCCAGGACCAGGCCGCGGAGATGATCCCCGAGGCTGATGGGCTGATTTACCTGCCGCTGGATTTTCCCGCTTTTGTAGACCCCGTTGTACAGCGAATTCAGCCCGATTTATTCGTTTTGATGGAAACTGAGCTGTGGCCCAACCTCATACACAGCCTCAAGAAGACCGGAGCCAAGGTTGCTCTGGCCAACGGAAGAATTTCGGATAGGTCCTTCCCCAGGTACAAGAGACTCCGTGCGCTGTTTTCCCCGGTCCTCGAACAGATTGACCTCTTTCTCATGTCCTCTGACTCCGATGCCCGGCGAATTTCCGAGATGGCCGCGCCTGCAAGCAGAATTCAAATCACGGGCAACACGAAGTTTGACGCAGCCTTGACTGAAATTCCCGTGGAGGCTGAGGAACGAATACGGGATATGTTTAGCCTGGCACCAAACGCCAAGGTTTTTGTTGCAGGGAGCACCCATCCGGGTGAACACGAGATGGTGCTTGATGCGTACTTGAGCCTGCGCGAGGAATTCCCGGATCTCGTCCTAATCTTGGTTCCCCGGCACATTGAGAGAACACCCTCCATAATCGCAGCCATGAAAGATCGTAATATGGCCGCGCCGTTTCTACGAAGTTCAGTCGATCAGGGCACAAGGCGCCGAGATGAGCCTGTGATCATAGTGGACTGCACAGGCGAACTGTTTCAAGTGTTCTCAGTCGCGTCCTTGGTGTTCATGGGAGGGTCGCTTGTTCCTAAGGGCGGGCAAAACATTCTGGAACCGGCTGCATGGGGCAAAGTGGTAATGTTCGGGCCATCCATGGAAGATTTCCGGGACGCGAGAGACATATTGGTGCGCGCCGGCGCAGGGCGGGAGGTTGCCGGCACGTCAGACCTGGTGAAAAAGGCCACCGAAGTGCTGTCTAACCCTCAAGAAGCAGAACGGTTAGGAAAGAAAGGCCGGGAAGAAATCTTGAGGCAAGTGGGAAGCGCAAAGAAGAACGCGGAATTATTGACAAGGCTTATTGGGGCTAAATAAAAGGCATCACGTCTCCCTTCCCTTCCCGAATCACTACAGGCATGTCGTCCATCAGACCAATGACCGAAGACGGCTCAGGCAAGAAAACCCCGCCATCAACCACAAGATCAACCTGCCCTTTGTACATCCGTTCTATTTCCTTGGGATCGTCCAGAAGCTGATCGTCGGGCAGGCGCACCGATGAACTCAAAATAGGGTGCCCCAGCTCGGCTAAAAGCGCCTGACATATCGTGTTGTCCGGAATTCGGATACCTACTTCGTTTTTCTTGGTCAGCACGATTCGAGGAACAAGACGAGTGGCCGGTAACACAAAAGTGTACGGCCCTGGCAGATGCCGGCGCAGTATCTTGTAGGTATTATCGCTCACTTGGGCGTACAGGGAGATGGTCTTAAGGTCCGAAAAAACAAAGGACAGATGACGCTTGTTGTCCATGCGTTTGATTCGACGCACTTTATCCAGCGCTTTTTTGCTATGTATGCTGCATCCCAGTCCGTACACCGTATCCGTGGGGTACACTATTACGCCGTCCGCCTCCAGAATCTCTGCAACGCGCGCGATACGTCTGGGCTGAGGATGAGTAGGATTTATTTGAAGAATCATCCGATACGCCTCATGCTAAAATGCCGACGGCCAGGCTAACCAGATTCGCCAACCTCCGGATAGGATACTCGTCCGTTCAGTAGCATGTCAGGTCCGATGCGTCTGAATTCAACGTCCGAGAGTCTGGGAGCTTCGTTCAGCGTCTTGATCCCGGCCCCGCCTACGCCTGACGGAGCAGTTTCTCCGCCTATTATTATAGGTGCATAAAAGAAAAGGCACCGGTCGACAACACGGGCGCTAAGGGCGCCCCAAGCCAACTGAGCCCCACCTTCGATGAGTACCGAAGTAATCCCGATTCTGTAGAGCCGCAAGAGTAGATCGGACAGATCAACCTGTTTCGAGCCCGAAGTCGGCAGAACCCTGGCTCCATGTTTCTCCAAGTTGGACTTCGGCCCCGGTGGAGGGTCCTTTCGCGTGGCAATAATGACTCCCGAGGTGGAATCAGGATTGAAAATCGCCGCATCCAGCGGGGTACGCAAACTCGAATCCGCTATGACTCGGATGGGATCGTGTCCGCCGCCTCGCGGGAGACGCGTGGTCAGCATAGGGTTGTCAGCGAGCACCGTCTGAACACCGACCATTATGGCGGATACTCGGTCCCTCAGGCGATGGACCTTCTCACGGGAAGCCGCAGAGGTTATCCACCGTGAGTGGCCTGTTCTTGTTGCAATTCGTCCGTCCAAGCTCATGGCAAGCTTGAGGAACACAAACGGCCGGCGCTGGGTCACGTTGGTGACGTAAACCTCGTTGGCGCGGTGGCACCGATTTTCCAAAACATGGCCGACGACCTCCACACCCGCTGTTCGGAGCGTCTTAGCACCTCCTCCGCGAACTCCCGGATTAGGATCGTCCATGCCGTACCACACCTTCTTGATCCCGGCCTCCAGGATGGCTTCCGTGCAGGGTGGGGTCCGCCCATGGTGGTTGCAAGGTTCCAGAGTTACGAAAAGCTCGGAGCCCTTAGCCTCTGAACCTGCCGCTCGGATCGCTTCGACCTCCGCGTGAGGTTCGCCCGCGGCGCGATGGTACCCTTCTCCTACGACCCTTCCGTCTTTGACCAGTACCGCGCCGACAACCGGGTTGGGGGAAGTTCGACCTAAACGGCGGCGTGCAAGTCTGAGGGCAAGGGCCATGAACTTTTCAGCGTCACGGCGATTCTTGAATTCCTTCTCTTTCATCCGGGGGTCCGTCTTGACTTCCGCGCTGCTCTCGGGCCTCCTTGAGTTCATACAATTCCTTTATTTCTCTCACGAATTCTTCAATGTCCCGGAAGGAGCGATACACCGAGGCAAATCTCACGTAAGCAACGTCATCCATCCGTTGCAGTTCTTCCATCACGCGCTCACCAATGTAAGCAACGCTAATCTCTTTTTCCGGCCTTTCCAAGAGTTCCTGTTCTATCGAATCCGCGACCGCCTCTATTCTGTCGATGCTGACGGGGCGTTTCTCACAGGCTCGACGCATTCCTTCTACGATCTTCCTGCGGTCGAAGGCTTCCCGACGCCCGTCTTTCTTGATCACGTAGGGCAGAGTCTCTTCAATCTTTTCGTAAGTCGTAAAACGTTTCTTGCACCGTAGGCACTGACGTCGCCGACGAATTACTGTATTATCCTTCCCGAGGCGGGAGTCGATTACCTTGTCATCGATGGCGCCGCAGGCCGGGCATTTCATGTTTGACCGCCTTTTAGCTTGTCTGGAATGCGCGGAATGTCACTACGGATATTTATAACGAATCCCGGCATGATGCAAGAAAAATAAAGAATCTTCTTTTTGTATTGGCCGTTTGTGAAGGGTCCGCATCATTTCAGCATCGAATCGCTGAGTCCAAGGCCCGCGCGCTCGGCTGAACTCTTCGCATGGCCTCGCAGAAAAAGGCATTCATAGTATAACAGCAATGAAGACAACTGGTTACATGACTTTAGCTGACTGGACCCTGGTTGCTGTGACCTTGGCGCTGGCGGCCGCGATGTTTTTCACGATCCCGCGCTGGGTCATTTCCGGGGGAACAAATGTGGAGGTCTATTCCGGCAACAGAATAGTGGGCCGCTACCCGCTGAGCCAAGACCGCATGATCGAAGTGCCGGGACCGCTGGGCAAAACCGTATTGCGGATAAAGGACGGCAGAGCGCGCATAGATTCTTCTCCCTGTCCGAACAAAATCTGCATACACATGGGAGAGTTTGGTACCGAAGGAGGAATCCTGGTCTGCGTTCCCAATGAGATCGCCGTCCGGGTTGGAAACGATAGGGGCCAAAGCGTCGACGCGGTGACCCGATGACCGGCCGCGTGCGGAAGTTGGCTCGATTGGCTCTTCTTCTGGCCTTGGCGACCGTCATTCACACAGCGGAGGGGTTGCTCCCGATAACCGTACTCTGGTTCAGGTTCGGGTTCGCCAACATCATCGGGCTAGCCACACTGTATCTTTTCGGCTTCAAGGCCGCGTTGTTCATTACTCTTGGACGCGTCTTTCTAGGTTCACTGGCTTCTGGGCTCTTCGGCTCTCCTGCCTTTGCTCTGTCTCTCGCGGGTGCGACCTGCGCAATTCTGGCCATGGCCTTAGTCCACAGACTGTTCGGTCGTATCTTTTCCGAGGTCGGAGTTAGCCTCGTGGGTGCGGTGGCACACAACCTAGCGCAACTCCTGGTCGCCTATTTCCTGCTGGTTCGCAGCGAAGGGATCTTCCTCCTGTTCCCATTGATGCTCCTTGCCGCAGTCGGCACCGGCATCCTCAACGGCCTCGCCGCACGCTTCCTCATAAATCATTTCAAAGGCTTAGGGGAAGTGTGAGAGGAGGGGAAGGAACGGAGAAGAGTGGAAGATTGCCGGGGAACCCCTTTTTTGCAACGGCTGGTATATTTTATTCCGCAGATTCGGCCAATGCCGTGGCATTATGATTTCGAGGCATCGTCTCATGATGGTTCTGACCATTGGTATTGTGGGGAGTGAGATCCCGCGGTCGCCGGGAAAGCGATCTCATTTTGGGTAGGACCGGCATCTTGCCGGTCATTCAAATAGACAGGCTGGAAGCCTGTCCCACCAACAGAGATTGCTTCGTCGTTTCACTCCTCGCAATGACAGGATTATGGTATTCCACAACCTTAAGCGGAGCTAAAGGTATGATCCATTTAGCAGAAAAGGGGTTCCCCGGACCCCTCCCCCAAAAACTCCTATAATTGGCTGGCTTAATGGCGGTGCCTTGACAAAGCCTCGGTGCTCCAAACGAAGCCAAGATACGAAAGTTTTTGGAAGGGGGGTGCGGGGGGAAACTTTTTTACAAAAAAGTTTCCCCCCGCACTTCCCATCAATACCCCATCAAGCCGCAGCAGCGGGTGCAGACGGGCATGAGTCCTTTTTCGGAGAGGCTCTTTCGGAATTTGCGGTAGAGCTTGGAATTCCAGAGTTCGGTGATGGTTTTTTCTTTGACGGTGCCGACAACGAAGTCGTGGTAGTCGCGGCATGGAGACATGTCGCCGTTGGAATTGATCTCCACCGCACTGAATATGGACACGCAGCGGTCAAAGCCGAAGCGGCAGTCGTGGTCGGAATAGTAGGTTTCCAGATCCTTGGGATCGGTCAGGGGCGGCATGATGATAACCGCTGGGCCGGAGAGGCTCCCTGCACGATCGTTCAACGTTTTTAGCTGATTGGAGAGCACTTGGTAATCCGGCGGCCTCCAGCTTCCGATCCAGCCGAAGTGTTTTTGAGGCCTGAACCCGAAGCGTTCCTCGAAGTCCTTGGCGTGTCTCTCCGCTGACTCTTCGTCGATCCACCACGCGAGGTAGAACACGCAGACATCCACCTTGTCTTTGAACACGTCGTAGATGTCCACCAGACGATTGTAATTCACGTTATTTATGGTGGTGAGGGCCGCGATCAGGGGGAGTCGCTGCTTTCTTTCCGTTCGCAGAGCGGTAATACGGTCGATGGCCTTGGTGATGGTCGCGAAGTTGTTTACGCTCGGGCTCGCTCCAGGGCGGCTGGCATTATGGACCGCTTCGTCGGGGCCGTCTATTGATATCTGAACCACGAACATTGGAGCGGCGACCAGTCGCTCGGCGTTTTCCGTGAGGCCCGTTCCGTTGGTTGCGATGCTCGGGGGCATGCCCAGCCGGGCGGCCTCTTCGATTATCTCCACCGAGCCCTTGTACAGCATGGGCTCGCCGCCCCACAAGTACACGGAAGGTGTGTGGCCGTGCTCGCTGAGGTCGCGCAGGAGTTCTAAATAACGTTCAGGGGTTACTTCCTGGTTTTTGAGTTCCTTCAAAGAGCATGACCGCAGAAAGCCGCGGTCGCCCCATTGGCCGCAGGTGTGGCACCGGAGGTTACAGACATCGGTTATGCGGATGCTGCACTGCCTGATCCGATTCGCTTTGCCTTCATCGGCCCTTTGAGACAGGTTCCTGAGGAACTTGTCGACCTGAATCATCGCCACGTTTTTGGCGTACTTGGGCTTCTCGAGTAGCTTCGGAGCAGTCTTCAATATAGTGGAAATAGGAACCCAGCTTTGGCTCATTCGTCGTTCGCTCTCCATCAAAATGATCGAGCATCATACACAATCGGAGTTCATAAAGGAAGGCCCGGCCCAAAACAGGGAGCGCTATCGGCAACAGTGGAAATGAAGGTCCGGTGCGCGGGCGCCGGTTCGCGGCAGTAACGTCCGGCAGGTCGTCATTTTTGACCGTGGCGGACAATTTCACCGGTAACCATGTAAATGATGTCTTCGGCGATGTTGGTGGCGTGGTCTCCAATTCGTTCCAGGTGGCGGGACACCAGGAACAAGTGGATCAGCGCACGGCGGTTTTCAGGATCGGCTTGCACTCTGGACTCAAAATCCCTGTGTAATTGATGCTTCTTGAGGTCGATCCGGTCGTCCTCCGCGAGGACCTCAAACGCCTGGTTGCTGTCCATGCTCACAAATGCATCCAAGGTCTTGCGCAACATGCTCGCGGTTTCCTCTGCCATGGTGAAGTAATCATCGGGTATATGTATGGGATCATTGGCTTGCAGATCTATGGCTATTCTGGCGATGTTCGCGGCCATGTCTCCGATGCGTTCCAGGTCTTGGTTCATTTTCAGGATGCCTACTATGAACCGCAAATCCGTTGCCACGGGCTGATGCAGAGCGAGGATCTCAAGGCACTCTTCGTCAAGGTCCATTTCCATGCTGTCGATTTCCATATCACCGTCCACGACCTTCCGGGCCAGCTCAGCATCTCGCATTTTGATGGCCTTGACAGCCAGTTTGACGCTCTCCTCCACGCGAGCGCCCAAGGAGAGGACAAGCCTCTTCAGCTTTTCGATCTTACGTTGAAGTCTCAAGCGTACGGTTAGGCTCATTGGACCTCTGAAAGGGGAAGTGTTGCGGCGGCGAGTGGATCGAATCCGGCCCACCCGCGTCATCGGAGTGGAGCTGAAAAGCCCCACTCCGCGGAGGTTTTACAAAGTGGACGCTATGACGAGCCTTTGAATTTCGTTGGTTCCTTCGTAGATTTGCGTGATCTTGGCATCCCGCATCATGCGTTCCACAGGGTACTCGCTCATGTATCCGTACCCGCCCAGGACCTGAACCGCTTCGATGGTGGTCCACATTGCCACGTCGGAACAATACGCCTTGGACATGGACGAGAATCGAACAGTCTCGGCCGGCACTCTGGAAAGATCTTTGGAGATTTTGTCGAGAAGCGAGCATGTCCTCCACAAAAGCTGGCGAGCCGCGTTGGTCCTCATGGACATTTCAGCCAACTTGAAAGCGATGGCCTGGTGCCTGATGATCGGTTTGCCAAAAGACTCACGCTCCTTGGCGTATTCAGTCGCAAATTCGAAAGCTCCCGCGGCGATACCGAGGGCCTGAGCCGCAACTGATGGGCGGCTGAAATCCAAGGTCTTCATCATGATGTGGAAACCGTCGCCCTCTTCACCCAACCTGTTTTCCACAGGGATCTCAACGTCTTCGAAAACCAATTCCCTTGTGTCAGAGCACTTGATGCCGAGCTTGCTCTCCGGCTTGCCCACACTGAAACCGGGCGTGCCTTTTTCAAGGATGAACACGCTGGCGTTCTGGTGGGACGGCTTGTCCGGATTGGTCACGGCGTAGATGGCGAGCGTGTCGGCAACTCCGCCGTTGGTGATAAACATCTTTGAGCCGTTCAGGATGTACTTGTCACCTTTGCGTACGGCCCGAGTCTTCAAAGCCGCAACATCAGACCCTCCCCTGGCCTCGGTCAGCCCGAAGGCAGCCAGTTTCTCGCCCGACGACAACGGTGTAAGGTATTTCTCTTTCTGTTCGTGGTTGCCTGCCAGAATTATCGGCAGGCACCCAAGTTCCTGGCAGGATGGGATTAAAGCTACCGAAGCGTCCACCTTTGCCAGCTCCTCAACCACCACGCAATGCGCTATCATACCCGCGGCCATACCGCCGTAGGCCTCCGGAAAGTCCACGCCCATCAGCCCGTTCTCTTTCATGAGTTCGAGCATGTCATAAGGGTATTCGCCCTTTTTGTCTCTCACTTCCGCGCCCTCCGCCACTTTTTCCTTGGCCAGGCGCCGCACCATGTCCTGAAGCATTTTCTCTTCTTCGGTCAGACCGAATCGTTCCATTTCCTCCATGTTATCCTCCGATGGTCAGGTCATATATAAGAAAGCGTCGGGCCGGTATGCCGGCTTGCGGCCGCTCCTTGAAAGCTACGGGCACGGTCCCGGAAAATCGCGGGATGCCACTACACTACAGGCATCGAAGTCCCCTTCAAACCCAAGGCCTTCTCGCGGCAATGTGGGACCGAGCGGACCATAATTAGGCTGGGAGCGCCAAATCTACTGCGCCCCATCATTACCTGCCGTTACGAACCGTAGTCATAGAACCCTTTCCCTGACTTCCGGCCCAGATGGCCTGCCCTCACCATCTTCCTCAGCAACGTGGGCGGCCTGTATTTGGGGTCCGCGAATTCTTCGTACAGATGCTGCTGGACGTTGAGCAGCGTGTCCAGTCCTACAAGATCGGCCAGAGCTAATGGGCCCATCGGATGGTTGGCACCCAGTTTCATCCCTTCATCGATTTCAGCAGCGCTGGCAAGCCCCTCTTGCAGCGCGAAAATCGCTTCATTGATCATGGGAACAAGAATGCGATTCACGACAAATCCCGGGGCTTCTACAACCTCGATGGCAGTCTTACCCATTTTCTGCGCCAGGGTCTTTATGACCTTCACAGTCTCGTCGGACGTGCCATAGCCGCGGATTACTTCCACAAGCTTCATGGCGGGGACAGGGTTGAAGAAGTGCATTCCGATAAAGCGGTCCGGCCTGGATGTAACGGCAGCCATTGCAGTTATGCTCAGGCCCGACGTGTTTGTGGCGAAGATTGTGGATGGCTTGGCAATGCCGTCCAGTTCCTTATAAACGGATCTCTTGAGGTCCATCTTCTCGATGACCGCTTCTATGGTCACGTCCACATCGGAAGCTGCTTCACCCAAAGACAAGGTGCCCTTTATCCTCGAACGGACAGCGTCCGCCTCGGAAGCTTCCATCTTGCCTTTATCAATCATGCGCTTGAGGTTCTTGTCAATGGTAGCAAGCCCTTTGTCCACGAAACGCTGTTCCACGTCCATCAGGCTTACCTGAAAACCCGTCTGGGCCGCCACTTGAGCTATACCAGAGCCCATCAGGCCGGCCCCGATAACCCCTATCTTGCTGATTTCCATCTCATATTCTCCCTTCGATGTCAGAAAGAAGGCTCTGTCCGCGGTATCTTTATCCAGCCATGAACAGCCCCGGCTGCTCAGCGGTCGTGGCCTACAGTCAGCCGCGCCGGACCGACAGCCGCGCTGGACGCGAAAATGGCCCCTCCCTTATTGCAAAATGAACCAACACATTTGACGTTTTTCACCCTCAACGATTACCAGAGTAACGCCCATTGAGCAAGCTATTCCAGCGCACGAACTTTCCGCGGCCAAGAGGCCCCAGTCCGCCTACTGGTACCCAAGGCGACCGCGGCCCGGAGGTAGTATAAATACTCGGCCGACTTTCACTACACTGAAGTTCCGCACAACAAATGTGGCTGTCAGACCCAAATCGTACCATATATCCTTTTCACTTGACAGAATTTCTATCATTCCGTATTTGTACAGTGATAAAGGCCTTCCTGAGTTACCCGCCATCGTAAAACAGACATAGTTATCGCCGAGGAGGAACCCATGTCAAAGAAGTATTGGGACGAAAAGTTCGAAACTATGAACGAATCCGCAATGGCCGCGTTTCAGACGGAAAAACTTAAGCAGACTCTAGAGTGGGTCTACGACAAGGTCCCATACTACAAGAAGGCCTTTGATGAAACGGGCGTGAAACCGTCCGATTTCCAAAAGCTGGCAGATCTTGCAAAATTCCCTTTCACGATCAAGACCGCGTTGCGAGACAACTATCCGTTCGGCCTGTGCGCTGTCCCGATGTCTGAAGTGGTCCGCGTTCATGCTTCTTCAGGAACTACGGGTAAACCCATCACCGGGCCATACACGGCCGAGGACCTTGATCAGTGGACGGATTGCATGGCACGAGGCCTGTGGGCCCAAGAGGTCAGACCGGATAGCGTGCTCCAGAATGCATATGGAATGGGCCTTTTCACAGGAGGGCTAGGGTTTCTCCAGGGGGCGATGAGAATCGGTTGTGCTGTCGTTCCTTCAGGAGCGGGGATGACCGAAAGGCAGATCATGCTCATTCAGGACTTTGGGACCTCTGCTCTATGTTGTACACCCTCATATTGCCTCACAATAATTGAAAGAGCGGAAAAAATGGGTGTAGACCTGAAGAAGACCGCGTTGAGGACAGGTCATTTCGGCGCGGAACCGTGGAGCACCGAAATGCGAAGCGACATCGAATCCCGAGGCGGCATTCACGCGTACGAGCACTACGGGCTTACCGAGCTTATGGGACCGGGTGTTTCCTTTACATGCGAATATTACGGGATTCACGTGAACGAAGATCACGTCTACCCGGAGATAGTGGACCCGGGAACACTCGAACCGGTTCCATTGGGGCAGGAGGGCGAGCTGGTCTTCACCTCGCTTCAACGTAGGGCCATGCCGATGATTCGCTATCGGACGCGAGACATCTGCACGCTACGCCGTGAAAAATGTGAGTGTGGACGCACGCTGGTTACAATGGACAAGATCCTGGGCCGCACCGACGACATGATGATTATCAGCGGTGTGAACGTTTTCCCGTCGCAGGTTGAAACGGTTTTGATGGAATTCGAGGAAGTCGAGCCCCTGTACCAGATTCGCTTGAGCAAGAAAGGTTACATCGATCACATTACCGTAGAGACCGAGGTCAAGCCTGCGGTGTACGAAGCAGGTCAGGAAAAGATCGCCGAACTCTCCAAGAGGATTTCAGCCAGGATACAGCAGGTCATCGGCATAAACGTTCCGGTGATCGTCTTGGCTCATGACTCAATAGAGCGCAGCATCGGCAAGGCTAAACGTATCATCGACGAGCGATAGAAGCCCGTAATTATAGTATTTCTTTGAGGTTTGGAACATCGCAGCGAAGGAGCACGGACCTGCCCGGGCAGGTCCGTGGCACCCAGCGCCGCTGTAAAGTTGAAATTATTGGGTGCCACTGAACTGGGAACCAGGTCAGTGCCGGACAAGTTGGAGAGCTAAGTCACTTTCCATCTGGTTCCCTGGCTCCGCCTGGGAACGAGGTTCAATTTCGCGACACCAGTGTCATTGCGAGGAGTGAAACGACGAAGCAATCTGTTCATGCTCTTCAGGAGATTGCTTCGGGCTACGCCCTCGCAATGACACCTAGGCTCACCCCCAAAGAAATAATTCCGTTTGCGAAATCCCGAGGAGTGCGGGACCTCTCCATCCTCTTCCTGTGAGCGCAACTCCGCGTCAGCGATTTGCGAACACCCGGGCCTTCCACATATCCTGGGTTGCTTCCTCAGATTGACCCAGGGTCTCATAGCATTGGCCGCGGAGCCGATACACTTCTCCGGTGTACGGGTTAGCTTTGGCCGCTTGGTCAAAGTCCGTTATGGCTTGGGGATAGTTGCCCAATTCCATATAAAGTTTTCCCCTTTTGAGTCGGGCCTCGAAGTTGTTGGGGTCAGTGGTCAGGGCATATGAATAGGCTTCCACGGCCCGGTCTATGTGGGAATCCGCCATATGGATGTCCCCCTGGGTGACATAGGCCGGAGCGAATGAAGATTCCTTCTTTAGAGCCTGGCTAACCATCTCCAGAGCGTCCCTTATATCTCCCTTCCTGAGTAGCGCCTCAGCCAACAACTGGTAAGCCACCGGATCGTCCGGCGCCAGACGGATTGCCTCGTGCAGGTCATCGACCGCACGATCGAGTTGTCTCTCGTTGAAGTACAGACTGCCGCGTAGCAGCCAGGCTTCATGGTTGGTGGAGTCCAGGGCCAAGGCCTTATCAAGATCGGAGAGTGCCCAATCTCCCCGTGCGATGACCTTGAAGATCGAGGCTCGCTTCACCAGGAGCCAGGGGTCGTCGCCTCGAATGTCCAAGGCTTTGTTCAAGTCCCTCAAGGCGCCCAGATAATTTGCGGTCCCGAGGTGCAGCGTGGCCCGATTTATGTACGGGAGCGGGTTCTCCGGATCGAGAACTATTGACCTCCTCAGCTTTTCAAGGGCCTCCGGATACCTGTTCATCATCATGAGTAGGGTCCCCTGATTCAGGAATAGAATGGAATCATTGGGATCCACCGTGGCCGCCCTGTCATAGTCCTTGAGCGCTTGCTCCAGGTCGTTCATGGCTCTGTGAGCGTCCGCCCGATACCAGTATATCTCCGACATATCGGAATCAAGTTCCAGGGCCTTGTTGAAATCCAACACCGCCTGCGCGGGCTGTGCGGCTTTGAGGTGCGCGAACCCTCTCCGAAAAAAGGCCTGCGCATTCTTGGGCTGGATTTTCAAAAGCCTATCCATTTCTTGGATAGCGGCCGAGTAGTCCTTTTCTTCGATCCTGATCGCGGCTCTTCCAAAGTATGCGCTCTCTTGTCTCGGGTCCAGTTCCGTGCATCTGTCGAAGGATCGCAGGGCCTCTTTGTAATCATCTTGGTAGAAATGAATCAGTCCAATGGCAGAGATGATGGCCGCGGGCTTTTCAGCAAGTTTGGCTGCCTGCTCCAGACAGTGGACGGCTGCGCCGTAATTTCTTAGTCTTTCAAGCAGCCTGCCTTTTGCTTCCCAGGCCTCGGCCGAACTGGGATTGAGGTCGATGGCCGCCTGGTAGTCTCCCAAGGCCGGATCTATTTCGTCACAACGTTCCCTTGCTCTCCCCCTCATAATGACCAACGAAATATCGGTCGGGCTCTTTTGGATAGCCTGGTCCAAAAGCTCGACGGCTTTCGCGCACTCGCCTCCGTTGACGAGTTGTTTGGCCTTATCCAGAGGAGATGACGGAGCAACACCGCATCCGCTTAGGCTCCATAGCGCCGCCAACACAATTGCGGATAAGGAGCTATTCAGGGCGCGGCTTGAGCTGAAACACATGGAAATTAATGAAAGAAAGCCTTTTCGGAGAACGGCCATCAGCACTTCCGGCTTATTTTCTTGCAAGCCTAAGATCTTGGAAGGGCTTTGTCAATAAGGGCAGTCTAACGGCGTGTCCCCGTGGATGCGGACGAGCATCATTTTTGGTTGATTAATGGACCATTATATGTATTAATAGTAACAAGATTTCAGTGTATTGAATGTAATTATTTAACTGAAATCTAAGACGACGCGGCCCCTTTTCCGCAAACCACACGGAGGATTTCCATGAATATTCCCTGGGACGGCCTTGCTCACGTTCAGAACTTCATCCGCCTGGACTTCCTTTTTAGCGGGTTGGAAGTTTCTTCCACGGAGCTTTTTGCAGCTCGAATGGCCGTTTTCCTCCTTTTCGGATGCGGTCTGCTGTGGGCTGTATTCAAAATAATAATTAAATTGATTGATTGCATTCAGGCTCTGTTGGGGAGTGTGGTCCACCTCCCAAAGTCCTTCTTTTTGCTGTTGCTACTGGTGATTCCATTGTCACCGGAGAGCCTGGGTGCGCGATCTCTCGGGTACATTCTTCTGATTACCTCTATCTTGGGCCTATTGGCGGCCTGCGGGCTCTTTGTGGTTCTATGGAAGTACGGGGTGGACCAAGCCATAGTATTGGTTAACAGCCTCCGAACAAGATCCGAAGATCCTCGCAGCGATGCTGCTCGGTCCTCAATCCCTCCGGAGAACGTCATGGGACCTGTCATAAACTCGCCCGTTAGGGTTTCCTGAGCGTCTTGAGCGTTCATCGGGCCACGCGGGTGCGGACAGTCTGCTTTGAAGATTTTGCAGTCCACTCCCCTTTTTCCTCCCCCGATACACCCCTGCCCCACGCTCACTTTACCCGAAGAGCATCACACTTAAAAAAAGGATCGCTCCATTGGCAAGGTAAAACATCCTCACCGCGCCGCCCCGACCGTGTAGGTCCTTCCAGTCCGATGTACGGCTGATCATTCGGTCTATGCTGTACGCGGGCACGACAGTGATAAGCGAGACGAGCGCAAAGCGATTAAGCGCGCCTGTGCGAGGACTGTGAACATTCAGCCTTTCAAGGGGGTGGTCTTCTTTGTGGACCAGTCCTGTCGGCCTGCCATCATTGGCATTTTGGGACAAGCAGGCTGGAAGGCCTGCTCCACCGCTCTCCGACATGGCCATGAGTGATGCCGATGTTGACATCACTGAAGGATTTCCCGTCGATGCCTTTAGGAGTTGCACAAAAACCTGTCCACAGATAAGCTAACCTGCGAGGTGGCCGGGATCGCGGGTTCACATTTGTCCGATCACTCGGACGGTCGGTCGGGCCGCGCGGCCATGAAGGCCCCCAGGTTGGTCGGACGGTTAAGATCTACTCGTTTGACAGCCATTTCGTCAGATCGGAAACGAGGTTACGAATGAGGCCCCGTTATTTGCTGGTAAAGCCGGATCTTCCTGATCCGCTGCAAGCTCTGCGTAATATCGGAATGAACCTATGGTTCAGTTGGAATCCCGATGTGAGCCGCCTTTTCCAGGCACTGGACCCGGATCTGTGGGAAGATTCGGGCCACAACGCCATGCTGCTGTTGGCCAATCTTTCCACGGAAAGGAAACAGGAGATCCTCGAGGACGTTTCCCTCATGGAGAGGATCCGTGAGGCTGAGACGGCCTTCGATAACTATGTGAGCATTACTAAAAATTATTCTTTCAACCTGGAAAGACCCATTGATTATCGGATCGCCTACTTCAGCATGGAATATGGGCTTGCCGAGGGGCTTCCGATTTATTCCGGGGGGCTTGGCGTCTTGTCGGGCGATCACCTCAAGAGCGCTTCGAACCTCTGCTTCCCCCTCATAGGAATGGGGCTCCTCTATCAGAAGGGCTATTTCAAACAATACTTGAATATTGACGGCTGGCAGCAAGAGTCCTATCCCGATAACGACTTCTACAACCTGCCTGTATCGCCGGTCCTGGACGGTACGGGCAATCAGGTTTCTTTTGACCTCGGGCTGGACGAGCGCGTGGTCAAAATCCTCGTGTGGAAGATACAGGTGGGTCGCATCTCCCTTTATTTGCTGGACTCCAGCCATCCCTCAAATTCTGACAGCTCGCGCCGAATTACCGCTGAACTGTATGGCGGAGATGTGGAAATGCGGATCCAGCAGGAAATAGTCCTCGGGATCGGCGGAGCGAAAGCCATTCATCTACTGGGCCTGTGGCCGTTTGTATACCATTTGAACGAAGGCCACGCGGCTTTTGCGGCCCTGGAACGTATCCGCCAGACCATGCTCACTTACCGCGTTCCCTTTGATGTGGCCGTGGAGTCGGTTGCAGCCTCCACCGTGTTCACGACTCACACGCCGGTCCCCGCAGGAATCGACTTGTTCCCTCCCGAACTGGTGGAACGTTATTTCAAGACCTACGTGGAATCGCTGGGAATGAGCGTCAAGGACCTGCTGGATCTGGGCCGTGAAAATCCCGAGGATCGGACTTCGCCTCTTTCAATGGCCGTTTTGGCGCTACGCTTGTCCCGGGGAGTAAACGCGGTGAGCCGCCTTCACGGCACAGTTGCCAAGAAAATGTGGAGGAGTCTGTGGCCGCACGTGGATGAGGAAGACATCCCCATCGGTTATGTCACCAACGGCGTTCACATCCCTTCGTACGTGTCTAAAGAGATGGGAGACCTCTTCGCGCGATACTTGGGCGAGGGATGGGTAGAAGAACCTGACAACACGAAGATATGGTCGCGTGTTCACAACATACCGCACGACCAGTTGTGGAGAGTCCACGAGACGAGGCGAGAGCGGCTTGTGGCCTTTTCTCGGAGGCGCCTTGCGAGCCTTTTCAAGTCCGGCAGCGGCTCCACCATGCTTAACGTGCGGCGTTCCAGGGAATTGCTGAATCCTGAAGCGCTCACCATAGGATTTGCCCGCAGGTTCGCACCGTACAAACGCGCGGGACTGCTGTTCACCGACCCGGACCGCCTGTTGAGCCTGATGTCGGATAAGCGCCGTCCAGTTCAATTTATCTTTGCCGGCAAAGCACACCCTCAGGATCGCCTGGGCAAAGAGATAATCAAGATGGTGGTGCACCAGGCCAGATCCGAGGGCTTTCGGCGCAACTTGGTCTTCCTGGAAGATTACGACCTTAACATAGCGAAATATCTGGTTCAGGGCGTGGACGTTTGGCTCAATACGCCGAGGAGACCCAACGAGGCCTGCGGCACCTCAGGTATGAAGGCCGCGGCCAACGGCGCTCTGAACATGAGCATCCTCGACGGCTGGTGGCCTGAAGCATATAACGGAGCCAACGGCTGGGCTATCGGCGGGGAGGAAGAGTACGAAGACCCTGCGTACCAGGATCGAGTGGAAGCCTCCAATATCTATGAACTGCTGGAGGAGGAGGTGATTCCTCTCTTTTTCGATCGAGGACCCGACGGGCTCCCCCACGGATGGATAGAAATGATGAAGAACAGCATGGCCACGATCTGCGTACACTTCAATTCGCATCGCATGATTGAAGAATACATGGGAGATTACTACACGCAGGCCGGCCTTGCGCACCAGATCCTGGGCGAAAATCGGCTCGCACGCGCTCGAGAACTTCGCGATTGGAAGCAGAAGGTGCGCAACTTGTGGAAGGATGTGAAAGTCCTCGACGTTTCGCTGCCCCAGGGCGACCGAGTGGCCCT
Source organism: Desulfomonile tiedjei (assembly GCA_016212925.1). Lineage (NCBI taxonomy): Bacteria > Pseudomonadati > Thermodesulfobacteriota > Desulfomonilia > Desulfomonilales > Desulfomonilaceae > Desulfomonile > Desulfomonile tiedjei. The sequence continues at coordinate 370,119 of JACRDF010000003.1, read as the reverse complement.
GGGAGAGGATCTGAACGTCTCCGCCGTCGTTCAGCTAGGTCAGCTCAGGGATGAAGAAGTGGTTGTGGATCTGGTCCACGGCAATGTCTCGGACTCGGAGAAAATGCTGAACCGCAACATTACCACTATGGTGAGTGAAGGGCCGGTATCCGAAGGGGTGTGGCGATTCACCGGGACGATACCATGCGAAGAAACAGGAATCTACGCCTACGGCATCAGGGTTTTGCCTTTTCATCCTTATCTTTTCAATCCTCTCTCCATGAGCTTGGTTTCATGGGGGTAAAATGCCTGCAAGATACCAGGTCAAGTTCTATGGTTTTACGAGCGAGGACGCCAGGGCCTTCTGTCGTGATCTTGCCCGCGTCCTGAAAATCACGGAGGAACAGGCCTGGGATTTCTTGATGGATGCGCCGCTGGTCATCAAAGATAGGCTTAACAAGGCCGAAGGCCAGCGGTTGACGGACTCGCTTGTCTCGATTTCCGCTCTATGTCTGATGGAACTCATGCCTGATGCCACGGAAGAAGAAGAGGAGGAAGTTGAGCCTCCGCCTCCTGTCCCCGAGGGTGTCGAGTCGGTACCGGAGCGGGTCAAAAGGGACCAATGGGGTTTCAGAATATGGTCGGCGGTCCTGGTGGGGATAGCAGCTACATTGTTGATTTTCGGAGCTGTCACGTACCTCGTTTCTTACAAGAATCTATACCGTGGAGGCAAACCTGCTGCGAAACAACCCGGGGAAGTTACGACCAAGGCCGCGGCCCCTGAACCAGGCCCGGAAAGGTCTGAGACACGGAACAGCCTCCTTGATAGAATCGAAGCGCTCCAAGAACAGCTCAAAGATTTGAGGGCCAGGATGGCGGACCTGGAGCGCGACATCAACGCCACCGCCGGCGCATGGGGCTCTGATCCGGACGAAGTGCGACGGAAACAACAAACCCTCCAAGCTCAGCGAGCAGAAATGACAGCTATTCTGGCCGAATTGCGTTCAGCGCGACAAAACCTGGATGAGATGGAAAGCGAGAAGTAGGGAGCCAAGCGGTTTGATCACCGTTGGTGGGGAGCGATTCCGCCGAGGGCGTGGGCAATGGTCAAGTTCGGCGGGCGCGGCCCACCCTACGAATGAGCAAGATCCTTCTTGTAGGGCGGGCTGTGCCCTCCGAATTCGGTGGATAGCCTAGACCTGCTTGACCACTTCGGTGGAGAAAAAACGCTGTGAAGAAACTAATTCTGCATAAAGATCGACCCATGAAGCATATTTCTATCCGCATTCCCGAGGACGTGCTGGAAGACCTTAAGCAGGTTGCACCGTTGAAGGGCATGGGCGGGTACCAGGCTCTCATCAAGTTCTATATTGGTCAGGGATTGCGGAAAGATCTCCGAGAGCTTTGGGAGGCGGAAGCTTCCGGAAAGCTTGAAACTGTTCTCGCCGAATGCGGAGTCGATCCCGGACAGACAAAAGAGATCCTTGATCGCCTTAGAGAAGAGCCCGCGCCACTACGCGGATAGGGCTTCTCGCTGTTTGCCTCCAGGCCCAAACATGGGTGACTCCGTTTTCCTTTTGAGATCTGCCATCTTGTTCCCATGCGGAAAAAGGCTTCCTCCGCGTTTAGCCGCAATTCGTCCCAAATCCTTCCGACTTGTCCAATGCAGTTTGGAGCACTATACTACTTCCGGGTGGCGAAAAAGAACAACGTGCTGCAAACCTTCTAACTTGGCTTGTATGCATTGTTTTCACAGTTCTCTTGGAGAGACATATGACCGTATACACCATCCATCCGCTTGCGGTCGGTTACAACGAGACCGATCAAGGGATAATGACCTATCAGCGCTTCTACGGCAAAAGAATCGTGTTGCCCATATATGTGTTCGCGATAAAGGGCGGGACTCAAAAGATTCTGGTCGATACGGGTATCGAGGAGTTCATAGAATCGCCGGACCTGGAAGAGCGCCTGGGATTTCCGGTACTACCGTTTGAGGAGGCACTGGAGACGGTCGGATGGACGCCTGAGGATGTGGACATTATTATTCACACTCACCTCCACAACGACCACTGCGAAAATGATGCCCTGTGCACCAACGCAAAGGTGTACGTGCAGAAAGCGGAACTGGATTTCTTTCGCAACCCGCACCCCATCGATCACCGGTATTACTCCGACGTGCTCGACGGAGTGAACATTGTAACCGTCGAAGGGGACTCTTCTATCGTTGACGGCATTGAAGTCCTCTTTACGCCCGGGCACACTCCCGGCGGCCAATCGGTTGTCGTGAACACAGCCAAGGGCAAAGCCGTCATTACCGGGCTGTGCTGCAACGGCCAGAATTTTCCTTCCGGCGGCGGCGTAATAGCTCCGGGGGTCCATTTAGATGCAATTCAGGCCTATGAGAGTATGAAACGAGTCCAAGCGGCAGCTGACATACTCATACCGATTCATGAACTGGAAATCGGTAAGAAACGAATCATTCCGGAGGAATAGAGCCTCGTGTGGCGGTTCCAAGACGGGGTCAAAACAGATCAATGAGCACACCGTGCTATCGTCATCCTGAAAGAGAAGGCCCCTTTTATTGCCAAAAGGACGGCAATTACATGTGCGTTGATTGCGCATGTTGCCATACACCTCGCGTATATTGCCAATTCCGGACCGCGTGCGTGATTCACCTTCTGACCAAAGAAGGAGCGCTCCCTAAATGTGGTGAAGAGGAACTGAAGGACCGCGCAGCCACGGATCGGGATCGCTGACCCCAGGGCCGCCGCGGCGGCACTGACGCAAGAAAAAACGCGGGCACGGGATGACAAAACCACTCCGAATGTTTATATAAAGAGATCGTCGTAAACGGGGAAGACTCCTTCTTCGTAAACCACCGGAATTTTCGGATTGTTCTTATGATTAAGCGTGACTACTACGAAGTGCTTGGCGTCGTAAAGACCGCCAGCGCAGAAGAAATCAAGAAGTCCTATCGCAAGCTTGCCCTGCAGCATCACCCGGATCGGAACCGAGGTGACAAGGCGGCGGAAGAAAAGTTCAAGGAAGCGGCTGAGGCCTACGAGGTCCTGAGCGATCCTGAAAAAAGGCAGCTTTACGACAGATTCGGTCATGCGGGGCTGCAACAGACCGGTTTCACGGGCTTTAGAGACTTTGACGACATTTTTTCGTCATTCGGGGACATTTTCGAAGAATTTTTCGGATTCGGGACCAGAGGGGCACATCGTCAGAGGGCTCGCAGAGGCGCGGACCTCAGGTACGACCTTAGCGTTGATTTCATGGACGCTGTTTCCGGTAGAGAAACGGAGATAGACCTGTCGCGGCACGAGCCTTGCCCGAATTGCCACGGCCTTGGCACCAAGGGAGGGGCCCAGCCTGCTGTCTGCAATACCTGTGGCGGCCGGGGACAGGTAACCAGGTCGCAAGGCTTCTTTTCCATCTCCACCACTTGCCCCAGATGCCAAGGCAGCGGGACGGTCATAACAGACCCTTGTGACACGTGCCGTGGCGTAGGCAGGGTCCTTATCAGCAAGAAGCTTTCTTTAAAGATCCCTCCAGGCGTTGAGACCGGTTCCCGGCTTCGGCTCCAGGGAGAAGGCGAGCCGGGCGACCCTGGAGCGCCTCCCGGTGATCTCTACGTGGTTATTCACGTGGAGCCCCACGAGATCTTTCGACGTCAAGATGACGACATCTTTGCCGCGGTGCCGATTGCGTACAGTCAAGCCACCCTGGGCGGACAAATCGAGATCCCGACTTTGGAAGGCACGGAGGCCATGGACATCCCGCCGGCGACCCAATCAGGCCGAGAGTTCCGGATTGCGGGCAAAGGTGTTCCTCACCTGCGGGGACGTGGCCGAGGAGATCTGAGAATTGTCGTATACGTAGAGACCCCAACCAAAGTGAGCAAAGAGCAGGAAGAACTTCTTCGCCGTTTGGCCGAACTCGAGGGCGCCAAAGTAACCCCCAAGAAAAAAAGCTTTTTCTCAAGAAATAAATAGCTTGCCGCGGGCGGGAACGCAGAGAGTTTGGGGAGTGGTCGAAAGAGCCATTCTCCGCGATCCCTGCAGTAACCCCTTGCTGAACGCGGAATGGCTTTGCCGGGTCAACTGTTCCCACGCGAGTGAATGCTTACTATTCTCTCCTGCCGCGCTTTCAGCTCTTGCCAAAACGTGTTATGAATTGTGCCTTGTTGGAGATTTGGCGGCCGCCGCGGCTTGTGCCCACCAATGAAGGTCTCGGTGTCGGGAGATTCGTTTCAGAATCTCCCAAGCATTCGGTGCATTAGGAGCGCGAATTTTGAGTGGTAATACGGAACGAATCATCGTTCTCGGAGTAGGCAACATCCTGCTCCGGGATGAAGGAGTTGGCGTCAGGGTTGTGGAAGAACTTCAACGCCGGTACGGTTTTCCGGAAAACGTTAAGGTGGTCGACGGAGGCACTCAGGGGTTGTGGCTGATGTCCACTATTCAAGAGGCGGACCGCTTGATAGTAGTGGACGCTATTCTTGGAAGAGGCGAACCTGGCACGTTGTACCGCCTGGAGCGTGACGATTTGCCCAAAGGACTCCGGGCCAAGCAGTCCGCCCACGACAGCGATCTGGTGGAAGCCTTGAACCTGTGCAACCTTTTGGAATCCGGGCCGAAGAGCGTGGTGGTGGTAGGCGTGGAACCGGAGAACATACAGCCTTTCGGACTGGAAATGACTAATGCAGTGACTGCTAAGATCGATGACCTCATTGGCATGGTGCTCGAAGAACTGCGGCTGCTCGGTGTAGAACCGGAAAAAAAGTTTGAATGACACAGGGCCGTATGTTAATGTAACGGATCTTTACAGAAGGAGATCCAGCCGAGTTCCTCTCGGCGTTCCTGGTGTATTCCACTCAGTTGAGGAGGTCTGATTATGAGGCACAGAGGGAAAGTTTTTCTTGCACTATTACTAGGGGTAGCGGTTTTGGCCGCTTTCACTTTGGCCTATGCAGCAACCAAAGCGCCGGACAAAGACGTTACTATCGAGTCCAAGGACGTTTTCAAAGAGCCGAAAAAATCCCCCGTTGTCTTCTCCCACACCAAGCACAAAGAAGCAAAATGCACGGACTGCCACCACGAATTTAAAGACGGCAAGAACGTCTGGCAGGAAGGCCAAGAAGTAAAGAAGTGCGCCGCGTGCCACAAGCTGGAAGCCGAAGGCAAAGTGCTGAAACTGGAAAAGGCATATCACGATAAATGCCAGAACTGCCACAAGGCGCTCAAGAAAGAGAAGAAGAAGACCGGTCCGACGGCCTGCACCAAGTGCCACCCGGCAAAACCCGGCGAGAAGGAAGAGAAGGAAGAATCCAAGTAGGCAGACTCATTTAGGAATATCAAGATCACCAACGGCCCCCTCTCCACCCGAGGGGGCTTTTTTTTTCCTGGATTGTTCTTGACGTGAACAGCGTTCGGTGTGTAATAATTACCGATCTATCTTCCCCCGCTTTAACATAGATTTTTTTGGGGTTTCACGTTATTTCGATATTCCGTTTCGTGGAAGGAGTCTGCCATGAACCAGAGATCTACCAGTCCCCCCCTTTGGAGGTGGATAGGCTACTGCCTGATCGGAGTCGCGGCTCTGATGTTGCTTATCCACCAAGGGGCCGTCCCCATCAAAGCCCAAGACCGGAGTTCCGCTTCTGCGCCGGCCGCGGAAAAAAAGGAGTCGGAAGAACTCTCCAACCAGTCTTGCATCGAATGCCACAACCCGGACATTCTAAAACTTTCAAAGGAAGACTTGACCGAACAGGTAGTGGTCGCGGACAAACCGGCCCCTCCGAGGACAAAGCCCCTTTACGTCACCGGTGAGCTAACCCTTGCCATAAAGGAAAAGAAGTTTGCCGACGGAGTCCACGCGGACACCACGTGCGTAGCCTGCCACAAAGACGTTGTGGAAATCCCACATCCTCAGCGCTTGAAGGCGGTGGATTGCAAGGAATGCCACGAGGATTTCGTGGAGAATATTCAGGCCGGCGCACACGGCGAAAAGGCGGGGCCAAAGGCTCCCAAATGCATAGGATGCCATGATGTGCATTACGGTAAGGGAAAGGGAGCTTACGAAAAGGATTTCGCGCGGAAGGCATGCGTGGACTGCCATAATGCTTACGGCATGGACACGCTGAAGGGGCACAAGAAGGTTTATGAGGCACAGATGCATCTGGCCTCCCTCGATTGCATGACCTGCCATCAAGGGAAAGAAGCGGGGGTTCACAACATCCCGGCGGTCAAGACCCAGGTCGCAGGTTGTGAAGCCTGCCACACCAAGATGACCATCCTGTCCAAGGCCAAAAAAGAGCCTGCAGGACTCATCGCCTATATTCAACAAACCGGCTTCATAAACAACGACATTCGTAAGAAGTTCAACTACGTCATCGGCGCCAATCGAATCCCGGCTCTGGACACTATCATCATTCTTGCGGTAATCGCTCCCCTGGGTCTACCCATTGTTCATGGGGGGCTGAGAATCCTTACCAGACGCAAAGGGCCTCTCCATCTGCCGGAAGAAAAGATACTGCTGCACCCGTTGATCGAGAGGATCTGGCATTGGTTCCAGGCCTTGTGCATTGTGATGCTGATCATTACGGGGATCATCCTTCACTGGCCTGAGAAGTTCCCTGGATGGTTCAGTTGGGCTGTCGATATTCACAACTGGTTTGGATGGGCCGCGGTGATTGCGTTTCTCGTATGGCTTGTGTACAACCTGATCACCGGAAGGATCACCCACTACTTTCCGAAAAAGGGAGAAATTCCGGGTGGAATGATCCAGCAGGCCAAATTCTACGGATACGGGATCTTCAAGCACGAGCCGCACCCATATGCCCCGTCTGAAGACAACAAATTCAACCCGCTTCAGAAAATAGCATACTTGCAGTTTCAGGTGCTTTTCCTTCCTCTGCTGCTGATTAGCGGGTTGATCTATATGTATCCGGAGACCTTCAAGGGCTTCATAGCCGCAATAGGCGGAATGACGGTGGTGGCCGTTGTGCATCTCATTCTGGGAGGGCTCTTCGCAGCATTCCTGGTAGCGCATTTGTACCTGGCCACAACTGGAGAGACCATCGGTGAAAACTTCAAGGCCATAGTTTTTGGCTACGGCATCAAGTCGGATCACGACACACATCACGTTTGATCGTTCTTTGTTCAGGGAAAAAGGCGGTTCCGTGCGGAGCCGCCTTTCTTGTTTTGCGGGACTGCTTTTCCGTGAGAGTGAATTCTTATGAAAATGCCCTACTGTTGAAAGAGAGGCAGGTTCTACGTGGTGCCACGGATGTGCGAAGCTCGTCCGTGGCACCAAATCTGAGAAGCATTTTCATAATTCGTTGCGGCGATTTTCGGCATGGGGGTTGGTATACGGGTTGTCACAAACTTTGACCTTTTGCACGGCCCTCGGTCCGTCGTCCCTTCCGGGTCACGCCCTAGGCGTGATTGATTTGTATCCGAAAAATGTGCCGGCACGGAGAAACTGTCTCAAAACTGGCGATTTCATCATACGGTCTGTAGGGGCGGTTCGTGAACCGCCCGAAATCAGGGCGCTTCTCGAAGCGCCCCTACCCTGGAATCCCTCGATTCCACGATTTTGAGACAGTTTCCGGAGGCTGGCACCTACGGATTTCCAAGAGGCGCTCTTCCTAATCGGACACTATTTTGGACACTTGTATAATTGTGGCAGCCAACATGGGTGATCCGCAAAGCACATCGTCCATAAGCAACACCGAGTCCCCTTGAAACCCGTATCATTAGTCGCTTCCTCTCACGCGCTTCAAATTTTATTGGAACTTTTGGCGAACAAAGAGGTCGTTCTCCAGTAGTGAAAGGAGGCAATGACCATGGAGTCTCTAAACGAGCTTATTTCTGCGGCTCAGCGGATGCTAGGCGCGGGATTCGACGTGAAAACCTTCATGGCATGGGAGGCATTGGCTGCTATGGCCCTTCTTAGTGCACTGGGCCCTTCGCACTATTACACTCAGAATTTTAAACACCTCGCTGCGGAAAAAAGTCCTAGGGGCCTTCTGGCCGGCAAAGGAATCCTTGTTGCCGCCAAGGAGGAAATTCTGAACGGGAGCGGCCAGATCCAGGGCTAGGCAAGCTCGCAATCCCTGTATGCAAGACGCTCAATCGTAAGGCCTTCTGGTTGGAAACGATCCATCCTATTCAAAAGACACCGCGGGGTAGCCGAATGCGTCGTGAACCTCCGCGACCATGGTGTCGGAAGCGTCGCAGGCCACTGATGAAAGGCTAATGACCGTTTCGGTGCGGTTCGGTATGACGACGTGAAGTTTCACAGGTATGCGGCCACGATGGCGGGATAAGATCTTCTTAAGGTCTCTTATTTGGTGAGGCCCTGTTCCGAGCGTCGAGATCATTATTCTTATTCCTTTGCCGAAATGCCTGGGCGCTTCTTCCAGAGGATGAATCTCACTTGCCAGGACTTTAGGCGAGTCAGTGTCACCTTCACGTGTCCCGACTATCAGCAAAGGCTCTCCCGATTCAAGCAAAGCCCGACCGGTTCGATAGAGGTCCGAAAAGACCGTGATCTCCACCACTCCTGCAAGGTCCTCCAAGGCCACAAAGGCCATACGTTCTCCTTTCCTAGTTGTTATCTCTTTGGTTTTCTTCACGAGGCCGGCTAACCTGACCGCCGAACCCGATGGGATTTCGCCAAGGGTGCCGGAAGAGGCGTTCACGTACTTCTTGATCACATCTTCATATTTCGTCAAAGGATGCCCCGTGACGTAGAACCCCATCAACTCCTTCTCGTGAGACAATTTGAGCTGGTCGTCCCATTCGGGCAGTTCAGGGATGGGGTCGTCCATGAAAGACTCCGGTTCGCCGGGAGCGCATTCCACTGAAAAAAGATTGAATTGGCCCTCTATCTTCTCTTTCTGGAAATTGTTGGCATGTTCCAACACCTTGTCCAGGGCTTCCATCATGGCTCGCCGTGAAGGTCCCAGTCCGTCGAAGGCGCCGCATTTGATCAGACTTTCGATGACTTTTTTGTTCACTTTGCGCAAGTCTACCCGCCTTGCAAAATCCTGAATAGTGCAGAACGGCCCAATTTCCGTCCTTGACTCCAGGACGGAGTTCACTGCTGTTTCTCCAACGTTCTTTACTGCGCCCAATCCAAAAATGATTTTTTCTCCGGCCACGTGGAAATCCTGAAAAGACTCGTTCACATGGGGCGGCAGTATTTCTATTCCCATGTCGCGACATTCGGAAATGTACAGTGTGATCTTGTCCGTATTTCCGGCTTCACAGCTCAACTGGGCGGCCATAAACTCAGCTGGATAGTGGGTTTTGAGATACGCTGTCTGATAAGTCACCATCGCGTAGGCAGCGGAGTGAGACTTGTTGAACCCGTAACCGGCGAACTTTTCCATGAGGTCGAAGATGTAAGCGGCTCTCTCAGGATCGATACGGTTTTTCGCGGCCCCTTTTTCAAATCGACTCTTTTGCTCTGCCATCTCCTGGGCTTTCTTCTTGCCCATGGCGCGGCGCAACAAATCGGCTTCGCCCAAGGAATAGCTCGCCAACAGGGTCGCGATACTCATCACCTGTTCCTGGTACACTATGACACCGTAGGTTTCCTTGAGTATGGGCTCGAGTTCAGCCAATGGGTATTCGATGGCGGTTCTGCCATGTTTGCGGTTGATGAAATCCTCCACCATTCCCGATTCCAGCGGTCCGGGACGGTACAAGGCCAAAATCGCTATAAGATCCTCGAAAACCGAAGGTTTGAATTTGGTCAGCACGTCCCTCATGCCTGAAGATTCAAGCTGGAAAATCCCGAGAGTCGTACCTTTGGAGAGAAGCTCAAACGTCTCCTTGTCATCCAGAGGTATGGAACCCATGTCCAATTTCTCTCCCCTGGACTTCTCAATCAGGCGTACAGCCTGATCGATAACGGTCAGCGTTTTGAGGCCCAGGAAATCGAACTTTACCAGCCCTATCCTTTCGACCCAGGTCATATCGAACTGTGTGATGGTCTCCTTGTTTTGGCCTACGTACAGGGGAAGGTGTTCCACGAGCGGTTTGTCGGAAATTACGATTCCTGCGGCATGGGTCGAGGCGTGGCGAGTCAGCCCTTCCAGCGCACGAGCAGTGTCCATGAGATCTGCCACTCCCCTGTCCTCTTGCATCTTGGCTTTCAGTCTGGGTTCCTCTTTAATAGCCTTGTCCAGAGTCATTTTAAGAGCATCCGGAATGAGCTTTGCAATCGTATCCGCCTCCGCGTAAGGAAATCCCATAACTCTGGCCACATCGCGAATCACTGCCTTAGCCTGCATTCTTCCAAAGGTGATTATTTGGGCAACTTTATCCTTTCCGTACTTTTGAGAAACGTACTCGATCACCTGATCGCGACCCTGCATGCAGAAATCAACGTCAATATCCGGCATGCTCTTGCGTTCCGGGTTGAGGAATCGCTCAAAGAGGAGCTTGTATCGAATCGGGTCAATGTCCGTTATTCCCAGGGAGTAAGCCGCTAAGGAGCCCGCTGCCGACCCTCGACCGGGTCCCACCGGAATGCCGTGTTCCTTCGCGAATCGTATGAAGTCTGCAACGATGAGAAAATAGCCTGAAAACCCCTTCTCCTGAATCAGTCGGATCTCGCGGTCCAGTCTCTCTCTGTATTGTCCTTCCAGGTCCGAGTTCAATTCGCCCCGTTCGATTAGTCTGGTTACGCGTCGCTCAAAACCGGCGTGGGCGTCCTTGTCGAATCGCTCTCTCAAAGTCTCGCCGGTGCCCAGGTCGAAGCGCGGCATGTGCACTCGGTCAAAGTCAAGGAGCAGGGAGCATTTCTCGGCTATCTGGCGAGTGGCTTTCAATGCCTCGGGAATGGAACGAAAGTCATGAGCCATTTCCTCCGGAGACTTGAAATAAAACTGGTCGGAAGCGAAGCTCATTCTACCCGGATCGTCCAATTGTTTTCCGGTCTGGATGCAGAGAAGGATTTCATGGGCCCTGTGGTCCGATCGATCGAGGTAATGACAATCATTGGTCGCCACGACGCCTATTTCGAGCTTCTTGCCCAGGGCGATCAATCCCGCGTTGGCCTTGCTCTGCTCGGGAAGCCCGTTCTCCTGCAATTCGAGGTAAAATCGGCCCTTATCGAAGACATCGCGATACCAGGTGGCTTGTTCTTCGGCTCGCTTCTCATCACCGGCGAGGATGGAGGCGGGTATTTCACCTGACAGACAACCGCTCAAGCAAATCAATCCCTCGTTAAACTTCTCCAATATTTCGTGATCCACTCTAGGCTTATAGTAAAAGCCTTCCTGGTAGCCCAGGCTCACCAGCCGGCAAAGATTCCGGTAACCTTTCTCGCTCTCGCACAAAAGGATCAGGTGATGATAGGCGCTCTCCCCTGCCCTCGCGGACTGCTCGAAGCGAGACCCGGGCGCAACATACACTTCGCATCCGATAATGGGCTTGATGCCTCCGGCCTTAACTTGAGAGTAGAATTCCATGGCTCCGAAAAGATTGCCGTGGTCTGTTACCGCGCAAGCCGGCATCTTGTAATCCTTGGCCCGGGCAATAAGATCCGGGATGCGGATGGCTCCATCCAAAAGAGAGTATTGAGTATGAAGATGCAGGTGAACAAAGTCGGCCGAAGGCATGCTTGCTCCTTATGTCCCTGAAATAACATAACTTTATTCTAATCAGAGAATCACCATATCACTCGCATGATCCAACTTCAATGGCATTGTGCAGGGCCGTGGAAGCATCCAATCCTTTTTTGGACAGGAGCGATAGGCCTCCCCGGCAACCGAACCATCGAGACGCTTTGACGGCACTAAAAGGATAGCCGGTGTAATGCGATTCATATCCGAAATGTTGTCAGGTTGTTGGTAGCGATTTCAAATGTGCGTCCTGAATGTATTTCCTTTATCACAAAGATATTGACATTTTTTAAAACTTTGGATTAGAATAACCCAAACCTTTGGCTGTGCCTTGCCAGGTCTAGTCCAGTTTCTCTCAAAGGTTCCGGGAAGGAACAACGAGAGAAGCGCCCCATATTCGGGGTATTGATTTCGATGAGGGCTCCAGTGTTCTGCCCTGGAAGGAACGGCACAATTGGTGATTGCGTTTTGGGTTGGGCCGGCAAGTGCCGGCTTTGCATTTGAGATCTTCCAAGGAAGGCACAATTGAGGCTTCTTGCATTCTTCGGATCACTGGCGCTTGGCCTGGTGGACTTGGTGCGCGTCTTTGTCGAAGAGGTCGGACAAATCTTGACCATGTTTTGCAGGAGCCTGGTCTGGCTTTTCAGGCCCCCATTCCGGGGTTTTGAATTTGTCAGGCAGATGGACTTTGTCGGATCTCAATCCGTGCTGCTGATTGCCTTGACCGGGGCGTTTACCGGTATGGTCATGGCTTTGCAAGGTTACAACGGCCTGCATCGCTATGGGGCAGAATCCATGGTTGGCGCAACAGTGGCGCTGGCTATGGCTCGTGAATTGGGTCCCGTGATCGCCGCGCTGATGGTCGTTGGCAGGGTGGGTTCCGCCATGACCGCGGAATTGGGCAGCATGAGGAACACCCAGCAGATTGACGCTCTTGCCAGCATGGCGGTGGATCCGGTTCACTATCTCGTTGTGCCCCGGGTTTTTGCAGCCACAGTGGTGCTGCCTCCGCTGGCAGGGATTTTCAGTTTCTCGGGAATGGTCGGATGCTACGTGCTCTCGATCTATTTTCTCGGGATTGACGGCGGGACCTTTATGGCCGCGGTTCGTTACTACGTAGAGGCGGACGACATAGTGCACGGGCTGATCAAGGCCCTGGTCTTCGGTCTCATATTGTCGTTGATAGCCTGTTACAAGGGTTTCTACGCGACGGGAGGAGCCCGTGGCGTAGGCATTGCGACGACCAAGGCGGTCGTTGCCTCATCTGTGATGGTGCTTGTTTCGGACTACATTATGACTGTGCTGATGTTTTAGGTCCGCGTGAGCACACTTTGGGATTTTCAATGATCCGACTGGAGGAAGTCCACAAACGATATGGTCAGCAGAAAGTGTTGGACGGCGTGAGCTTTGAAATCATGGCCGGCAGCGTCAGTACCATTATGGGACGGTCGGGTGCGGGCAAATCGGTTCTCTTGAGGCACCTGATAGGGCTGGAACAACCGGATAGTGGCAAGATTTTTATCGACAACAACGACATCGTGGGCATGGGCGCAAGAGAATTGAACAAGATTCGGAGACGTTTGGGCGTGCTGTTTCAGGACGGGGCGCTCTTTGATTCCCTTTCCGTGAAGGACAATGTGGCCTTTCCCCTTAGGGAGCACTTGCGGCTTTCGGAGAAACAGGTTGCGGACATCGTTCACGAAAAGCTCGCAGTCGTAGGCATGTCAGGTCACGAAGCCAAATATCCCGCGGCATTGTCAGGAGGCATGCGCAAGCGCGTCGGACTGGCCAGGGCCCTGGCCTTGGACCCGGAACTGGTGTTCTTCGACGAGCCGACCAGCGGGCTGGACCCGATTACCAAGGGCGTTATTTACCGCCTCATCAAGGATACGCACGCCAGGAGTTCCATAACCTATGTCCTGGTCAGCCACGACATCCAGGGCGTGTTGGATGTGTCCGATGAGGTAATGTTGCTGTTCGACGGCAGAATTGCCGCCAAGGGCACACCGGAGGAGATTCGGAACAGCGCGGACCCGGCGGTTCGCCAGTTCTTGACCGGCTCCCCGGAAGGCCCCATGGCGATTGAGTGAGCAGGAAGGGCAAACCCGTATGAATCGGTTCACCCTGGAAGCTAAAGTCGGGATTTTCTTTCTGGCAGCCCTGGCCATCTTCGGCTACGTCTGGGTGAAGGTTCTCGACATTGGCCTAAAGGAAGGGTTCATCCTCAAGACCCGACTCAAATCTGCGGAAGGATTGGTCCAGGGAGCCCAGGTTCAAATTGCCGGCATAAAAGTGGGCGCGGTGAAGGATGTTCTGTTTGACCCGGAGACCGGCAAGGCCCTGGCTGTCTTGGAAATCAACGACGCGTACAAAAATACGATTCCGGCTGATTCACGTGTGGCCCTGAGAACCAAAGGATTGCTGGGCGACAAATACGTGGTCATTGAGCCCGGGAAGCCCAATGTTCGCAAGCTCAAGGCCGGCGAGGAATTAACTCTGGTGTACGAGCCGACGGAACCGGAAAAGGTCTTTGAGAGCTTAGGGGTAATCACGCAGGATTTGCAGGCTTTGACCCGAGAAGCGCGAAAGCAGATGGTCGACGACAAAGGAAGCGAGAAGGTCGGCAATATTCTCGACAACACGGATGCCGCCACGAAGGATTTGAAGGAAATACTCGGCCGTAACAAGACCAAGATAAACCAGACTGTGGATAATACTGATAACCTCACTAAAGGTCTAAATGAAATTGTGATGCGCAACCGGGACAAACTTAACCGCACAATGGATGACATGGAAAAAACCGGTAACAAGTTCTCCAAGGTCGCATCGGATCTGGATGGCATCACCAAGGACATTCGCGAGGGAAGAGGCACGCTTGGAAGACTCATAAACGACGAATCCCTGTACCGGGATGCCCAGGGCCTTGTCAAAGATGTGCGAAATCTCTCCAATCGGATTCAGTACGGACCGGGAGTCATGGGGCGGTTGATTAACGATCCCGAGATGTATTACGAGGCTCGTCGCGCTATCCGCAACATGAATAAGACAGCGGAAGACGTTGGCGAAGCCACCCCCATAAGTACTCTGGCCGTCATTCTGGGCGCTTTCTTGAAGTAGGAAAAACCGTGATGAAAACGGCAACCATAGTGATTATGGCCGCCAATCAGCATCGCGGCTGCCGGCCAAGCGCGATGTCCCGTTGCCGATGTTTGGCCCGGTCCTGTCCCACGAGTGGAATCAGATTTCTTTCGGTTGCGGCCCTGTTTGTTTCCATCCTGGTTCTCGCGCAGCCCTCGTCTGCGCCGGGTTCCGCGTATGATTTCTTGCGCGTGACGACCCCCGGTACCCTGTTTGCAGTGGACCCGGACCTGACCATTCGTTCCATGAATCCTCGAGCGTCAGATAAGATCTGGACATTTGGAGAAGGATGGGGGCTTCCTCCGTTGTTCTTCCACTCGAGGGTACCCGGCACGTACGACAGGGTGGATTTTTTCTACCCATTGGGCGCGCGTGAAGAATCGACCTTCCAGAGCAAGCTCCGCTTCACCCCCTTCTTTCAGAGCCGGTGGGCCAAGCTGCCGCCCTTTGACGGATATTCCAGGTGCTTGACCCTGTATCATGGACGTTCGGATCTGGGACAGAATTACTGGGGCTTCTTTCCCTTTTACGGCTATACGTACCGCAGATACGGCGTTGACAAGAACTTCTTTTTTCTTTTCCCGCTCTATTACGAAAACACCGACGACGATGCACGGACCATTCGCATGCTCTGGCCGATCGTCACTTACGCGAACAGTCCAGGGAGATCCGCCATCAAAGTGTGGCCGCTTTTCGGGAAAGATACCGTTCGCAACGAGTATCATTCCACGTACTTCTTATGGCCGTTGTTTCAATCCACGGACAAGTACCCGGGAACCGATCAGGCATCATCGTACCGCGCACTGCTCTTTCCTGTGTATTCACGGCAAGACGATCGGTATTCTTCTACCACCAACCTCCTCTGGCCGTTATTCAGTTACTATCAACACTATAAGAGCGGCCACCGCCGGTATTCCTTCAGGCCTCTGTTTACCTATGGGACCGGGGGCGGGATAGAGGAGTTGAGTCTTTTCTATTTCTACTACTCCAAGAAGGATCGAAGACGGGGGACCTCGTCCAGCGGCGATGGATATATATCGGTGACAGACGACGAGGTGGCCACGGAGAAGAAATTTCTCTACCTCAGCAAGATCAAGAAGCGCTTCAGGAAAGGTTTGCTCGTCTACTCACAGTACACCTTCTGGCCCTTTGCGGAATATATCTGGGATCTGGAGAAAGGGACCCACCTGAAGTTCCCTGAAATCATCCCTGTCAAAAATGACTGGTGGGACCTGAACATGGGAAGGCTGCTCCGGTTCGTCGATTATCGCGAGAGCCCTATTAGTCGCGAGCTGAGCCTCGTGTTCGGATTAAGCCACAGGACCGAAATCAAGAATCATCCCCACATCTCCCGCCCACCCAGGCCCGGCGAAGACAACTGGCAGGAATTGATTGCCGGTTCCTTCGGAAAAAGATAGCCCGGCCGACAGCCTTTCATTTCTAAATCAAGATCCCGGATCAAAAACTCTCCTCCATCCTCAATGAAACGAGTGGCTCAATAACACAGCTTTAACGAAAGACGCCCGAGATTCGGGAGTCGTATTTCTTTCTTGACACCGTGTCACGTCATAGCGTATGCATAGAAAATGGCTCAATCTCTCGCATTTCTCGTCTAATTAGAAACCTTTTATCCCGATCATTGACTGCCCCTTCAAACGGTAGATCTCGGTGGAATCCGTCGTGGGCCCGTGCAGACTTAAGATCATTTCGGTTGGGTTGAATTTAAAGAGGGGTGGGTATGCGCCATAGGCTTATCGGGTTCCTTTTGGCCGCGACCCTGTTGTTGCCGGGAGCCGTCCGCGGGGGGCTGTGGGAGACTCGATTTTCGCACAAAGCGGATACATTCCTAGATTATAACTATGCTTCCCAGCTGGGGGATAATGGGTTCTTTGGCCCGTTTAATATAGACAATAGCGCCACCGGTAATTTTGCTCCGCTAAACGGATGGCTTGGGCAGAAAATCCTCTCCGGGGCTAGCGCCGCAACAGCCACTCTTACTACCATCATAAAGCCCACAATCAAATTCACTGAAGCGGTCCGTGTAAGCGCGGCTTATCAGATCGGCCCTTACGATGTTGCGACACAGCCCCGCTTATTTACCCCCATTTCCACAGGTAATTGGTTGTGGTGGACCATTGACGCCGACACGCCCTGGGGGCTCATTTACTATGGCAAGAGACGATTCGGCTACGGATTGTATCTTCAGTTTGGGGCAACCAGGACAGAAGAATTCATAGGCCTGGAAACCAACATCTTCGGCCCGCCGACAGACTATGAATTTGAAGACAGCCCGCGGGAATCCTGGGCCTGGCAAATGGCTTGGGGTGCCACGCGTTCTCCGGATCTCACTGTGGGTTTGGGCATTTACCCGTTGAGAAGAGGGAGCACGGCATATTGGGACCCCTCGGATCTTAACAGCGTCAGAAGCATGAATTTTACGGCGTACATGACTTATTTCTCGACATATTGCGAGTTCCAAGCCGGAACAATCTATTGGAGCTTCCGAGAAGGACCGGAATCCCAGCAAATTGCAAGACGAACCCCCCAGAATCCCAAGGCACGTGACAGCTTCCCGCCTTCAGAAACCTCTACAAGTGAAGGGTGGATTTACTTCATGTGGCGGAATGGCTGGCTTAGTGTAGCCTCGGAGTTGGACTGGTATTATCGGACCATTCGATTCCAGAGATCGGCCGATGGCACCTTTTTGGGAATCCCTGACAATACGGATGGAAGCGGCAGCTTGTTCGCACCTAGGTACATCGAATCGTGGCGTTGGGGGACCAAGATCACCGCGGCCCGCGGGCCTGCGATCCTCTCCATGATATATTCTCGTATGGCAGGGCCGGATCGACGTCACGGAATATTGATAGACCGGCAACCTTTTATCCAGGAAAGGGAACAAAGCGGGTCATCTTTTTTTTCCAACCATAGTGCCATAGTGGCCGGCACTTACGCCGGGGGCGTCAACGGATTTAGCGATATTCCCGGCGCATCCACGTTTGCAGCCAAGCTCAACTACTCTTTGGCCGCAAATCTGGATCTATGGTTTCGCGTTCTTACCGCCCGGAGGGTGTCGGGCAACTATGGCTGGGGATACGTTAGGCCGGAAACTGACCCAACCAAATTCGGCGCGGTGAATTATGCCGTTCGCGGTAGTTTCACGGACCCTTCACCTGCCGCACCCGACGATAACCTGGGATGGGAGATGGGTGTCGGTTTCGCATGGGAGCTTCTTTCGCGCTGGTCTATAGGATTAGGGGTAAACTATTGGAAACCGGGAAGATGGTTCAACTTCGGGTGTGTTGACAAGTCTGTGCCGAATTGGGAGGTCCCTACTTCCGCGAATATGTTTGGCATTAAGCCGGACCGAACTATTGATCCGGTCGTTACGGTAAACCTTCAGATTGACGGGGCGTTTTAGACGGCTTTTCCTCTTGAGGTTGTTTGGCATAATGGCCGATTTCCTAAACTTGCGGCTTGCGTACTGTTGACCTAAAATATCTTTAGGTGCTGACTCAATCCGAACCTTCGTCTTTTTACTGGGAGTGTCAGCTTATGGCCGGATTCAACAAGCTCAGACGATTGAGATTCGTTCCCTTGATTGCCGCAACACTTGTAGTGTGCGCGTGGTTCATCTTTTCAGGTCTCTTTGCCGGGGACGCCCTGGCCCAGCTAAGGCCGGAGGCGTTGGAGGATCGTCGTATCCAGTCGTTGGACACCAACAAGCCCAGGGCCACCCCTACCCCCACGCCCGCAGGTGTTGAAAAACATATTTACATAGTCCCTGAAATAACCCCTTCCCCCACGCCCGCTTCGAAGAGGCTCGCACCTCCCACGCAACCGCCGATCGACCAGAAAGCGGTGACAGACCTCACAAAAGAGATTAATGCCTTGCGCCAGGAATTGAAGAACCTGAGAATACAGCTGCAGAATCCGGCAACTAATGGAACTCCTAAACCCGAGCCAAAAAAAAATCGGCCACGGCAAGAATCTTCATTGAAGGATTGCCCTTAGTCCTTTCGAGGATTGCAGTGGATTTAATGCCACCCCACCAGTTGTGTCTCCATTGCGCTTTCTTGCCTTGACGACAGGCCGTTCATAATTCTACAATAATGACAGCGAAGACTCGAACCTTGTGGTAAGGGGTCCGAGATAAAATTATTACCCTCCAAGACACCACTTTCTCGTTCTTTTATATAGGCCTGAACGACGTAGTCTGCACTCTAGGCCGCATAGGAAGCTGAGAATAGACCAAAAGACGACCGCCGCCTGAGGCAACGTAAAAAGTGTCCGGAAACCTCCTCCGGGGATAACTTTGAAGTCTGTTGCCGGAGGCGGAAGCCTCGTTCCAATGCATGTCCTATCGGCCCAGGAGGTAAGCATATGGAAAGGCTCAGAATTCTGTTCCGCCAGAGAGAGTTTCACGCGTTGCTGTTCTGCGGCAGTCTGGTTCTGCTTAGTTGGCCGCTAGTCTCCTTTTCGGATGTAAATCGGCTGCAAACGATGTTCGTGTATCTTTTCTTGGCCTGGGCCGCGATTGTCCTCCTCCTGTTTTTGGTAAGCAGAAGCCTTGACGCGGGGAACGGATCTGATGACACCGAGAGTGGGAGCAAATAGAGGATTCCCATGCTTGACTCCTTGACTGTCATCACAGTGTTTTGCCTTTACATGATGTTGCTCTTCCTTACCGCGCTATGGGTGGAACGGAGGTCAGCGGCCGGAAGGAGTCTCGTCAACAATTCCCTTGTCTACAGCCTATCGCTGGCGGTCTACTGCACCGCGTGGACGTACTATGGCAGTGTCGGTAAGGCTGCAACGTCGGGACTGCTCTTTCTGCCCATATATCTCGGTCCCACTATTGCCATTGTCCTTTGGTGGACCGTCTTGCGCAAACTCGTCCGGATCAAGACCGTGCATCACATAACGAGCATCGCGGATTTTATTTCAGCCCGTTACAACAAATCGGAGACTGTGGCCGCGCTTGCCACTGTGATAGCTCTCGTCGGCACGATGCCGTACATCGCACTCCAGTTCAAAGCCGTCATCTCCACGTTTGCCATCATTACCTCTCCGGAAACGACTTCATGGATCGGAATGCATCTGGGCCCTGTGGTAGTGGCCCTAATGATCGTGTTTACCATTATCCTGGGCATCAGGCGGCTGGACCCCACCGAGAGGCACCCGGGCCTCATCATGGCGGTGGCGGTGGAATGCGTGGTGAAGCTGGTGGCTTTTCTCGCGGCAGGCATTTTCGTCACGTATTTCATGTTCGACGGCTTCGGTGACATTTTCGGGAGGCTATCCGAGAGCGTTCCAACCGCTCAGGTGAAGATCTGGTCAACTGACCACGCCTCTCCGGTCACGTGGGCCACTTATTTGATACTATCCATGTCCGCGATCATATTTCTACCCCGGCAATTCCATGTGGGCGTGGTGGAAAACTTCGACGAAAACCACATTCGCACGGCAATGTGGCTTTTCCCCCTGTACATGCTTTTGATCAACATCTTCGTGTTTCCCATTGCCATGGGGGGGCTGCTCCAGGGGTATCCGGCAACCGAGGCCGACACCTTTGTTCTGGATCTGCCGTTGCATGCAGGCCAAAAATGGCTGTCCGTTTCGGTTTTCATCGGTGGTGCTTCCGCAGCCACAGGAATGATTATGATCAGCTCCATCACCGTATCGACCATGATAACCAACCACTTGTTGTTGCCGATCGTAGGGTGGATCAAATGGCTGGGCTTCCTTAGGCGGCACCTGCTGAAATGCCGGTGGGTCTCCGTCGCGGGAATAATTGTTATCGGGTACTGGTTTGAACGACAAGTCGGCGAATCCTACATGCTGGTCAACATCGGCATGATCGCGTTCGCGGCTTCTCTTCAGTTTGCTCCTGTAATTTTGGGAGGGATTTTCTGGCGCCGAGGCAACAAGGCAGGCGCGTTGATGGGTTTGAGCGCGGGGTTCGTCATATGGTTTTATACCTTGTTGCTGCCGGCATTTGTGAGAAGCGGCTGGATATCTGACGGTCTGTTACGCAATGGTCCCTGGGGCATAGGGCTTCTGAGCCCGGAACAACTCTTTGGTGTTTTGCCTCTGGATAACCTCTCGCAGGCGGTGTTTTGGTCTATGTTCTTCAATATCGGCCTCTATGTCCTGGGGTCTCTCTACTTCAAGCAGAGCGAGGAAGAACAAAGCGTCGCTGAGGATTTTGTGGGCGCGCTCACCACGAGCGCGGCTCTGAGTCGTTCCAGCCACCGAGAGTCGTACATTGATGCGGAAGACAAAAGCAAGTTGATAGCCAGGCTGCTCGGCCAATACTTTGGCGAAACGGAAGCGGCTTCAATGACGGAAAAATGTCTTCAGGCCGCGGGGATCAAAGGAACGAGCCGGATTTCGATTGTGGAACTGGCCGGTCTTCATAGTGAGGTGGAAAAATCCCTGGCGGGTTCCATAGGGGCCGCTGCGGCCCACAAGGCACTCAGAGAGGCCAAGATCTTTACCGCCAACGAAGCAAGGGAACTCTCGGAAGTGTTCGCAGAGATCCTCGCAAGCTTGAGGGTGACCCCCGGGGAATTGGAGCGAAAAATAGACTACTATCAGGAACGAGAAGCCTTGCTCACCCAGCACGCGGCCGAATTGGAGGAGAAAGTCAAAGAGCGCACCCGGGACCTTCAGGCCGCGCAAGCTGAACTGATCAAACGCGAGAAGCTCTCCGTCCTTGGGCAACTCACAGCAATAGTAAGCCATGAATTGCGCAATCCCCTGGGAGTGATCCGTTCTTCCGGTTACTACCTGGCGCGGAAGTTCGGTAATTCAGAGGACAAGGTCAAGAAGCATCTTGAGCGAATCGAGCAGCAGGTAGGGCTATGCGACGCCATCATAGGGGAACTGCTGGAATACACCAGGGGAAGACGGTCCACTGTCGCGCATGGAGAAATCAATCCTTGGCTTGAAGAGATATTGGATCAGATGACTCCGCCGGACGGAATGAGGCTATTGCGCAAACTCTCTCCAATACTTCCGCCGGTGCACTTTGACCGGGAGAAGATGCGTCGCGTGGTGGTGAATCTCGTTGAGAACGCTGTTCAAGCTGTGGTCACTCGACAAGCCGCTGAGACCGAACAAAAGCGCGCCTATTGGCCGCAGGTGACCGTTACCACTTCTATTGCCGGCCACGGGGTCCGGATCGAAGTGGAAGACAACGGCATCGGCATGGATTCCGAAACCGCGGACCGCGCTTTTGAGCCACTTTTCACGACTCGCGCGCG
Organism: Desulfomonile tiedjei; assembly: GCA_016212925.1. Classification (NCBI taxonomy): domain Bacteria; kingdom Pseudomonadati; phylum Thermodesulfobacteriota; class Desulfomonilia; order Desulfomonilales; family Desulfomonilaceae; genus Desulfomonile; species Desulfomonile tiedjei. The sequence continues at coordinate 348,090 of JACRDF010000003.1, read as the reverse complement.
AGGGACGGGATTGGGCCTTGCCATAGTCAGAAAAATCGTCGAAGAACATTCCGGATCAGTCTCCCTGAGAAGTTTGCCTAACGTCGGGACGATGGTCACCGTGGTCATACCAGGTGAGCCGCGATCGGGACAAAAACCAGCGGAAAACTAGTACAAATGGCAAAGGAGTCCGTGTGAAGCCACGAATCCTTCTGGTGGATGACAACGAAGACTTTCTCGACAGCACCAAGGACGTCCTGGAGGACGAAGGCTTCCAAGTGGTGACAGCCTCGAGCGGCGAAGAAGCGATTCGAAAAGTGGAGAAACAAGCTTTCGATGTTGTGCTCATGGACATAAAAATGCCCGGCTTGAACGGAGTGGAAAGCTTGATCGAACTCAAGAAGCGGAGCCCGGGCATCAGGGTGATCATGTGCACTGCATACATTGTGAACGGGCTGATACGTCAGGCCCTCGAGGAAGGTGCTTACGCGGTCTTGAATAAACCGTTCGAGATGGATGTTTTGATGCGCACGATCGAGAGTTCGCAACACGACGTGAAAAGCGGGTTGATTTTGCTGGCTGACCATGACAAAGAATTGTGTACACGTCTGGGCGGAGTTCTTGGCTCAGCCGGCCATCACGTTCGTATAGCTCACGACGGTCGGGAAGCCATGAGATTAGCCGAGGGCCAGTCGTTCGACATCATGCTGTTGGAAATGGGATTGCCGTTCGTCAACGGACTGGAGTTACATCGCCTCGTTTCCACCAGGCAACCGGCCATGCTGGCCACGATTATCATGGATTCCGCATTAGACGTCGACGCGTCGGTTCAGCAAGAGCTGAAGAAGCAGCATGGATTGATAAGTCTTACCAAACCTTTGGATGAAACACAGTTGCTTGACCTCGTGGGCAGTATTTGTGCCGCAAAACGTCTTTGAAGCGATTAGATCTGGAGTCAGGCCACATGAACGCCAAGAACATCTTCCGAAAAATTTTCCGAACCAGGCAACAACCGGATGAAAGGATTCGGTCCATCCTCGTGGTGGACGATGACGTAGGCCTTTGCGACAATCTGAAGGATATCCTGGAGGGAGAAGGCTACGAGGTCTTCACAGCCACCTCAAAGACTGAGGCTTCAAGAGTGGCGCGAGAGCGCTCCCCCTGGCTGGCCCTCGTGGACCTGAAACTGCCGGACGGATCGGGTACGGGGCTCCTGTCGGATCTGAAAAGCATAAAACCCGAGTGCGTTTGCATATTGATGACCGCGTACGCAGACGTCGATTCCGCGGTGCAAGCGCTGGAGAAAGGTGCGTTTTATTACCTGCAAAAACCCGTGCGCCCGGAGGAACTGATCGAACTGGTTGACCTGGCGTTCGAAACTATTCGCCTTAAGGAAGAAAAAAGAAAGGGTGAGGACGAGTTGCGCCAGAGGAACAAGGAATTAGAAGAAATAGTGGAACGGCTCAGAAAAATAATCGATCAGAACGTCCGACCCTGACCAACCTGCGCGTTCACAGGCCTTGGGCCCGGTATAAGAAGGTATCACGCGACCATGCCGCCTGCTCCGCGGCACGAATCTAGTGTCACATGCTTCCCCGCATTGTGATTCTATTCTTCCCTCTGTTCTTTGCCTCATATAATGCTTCGTCTGCACGACTGACGAGATCGATAGCGTCCGTCGCATCTTCCGGGTAGCATGCCACCCCCATGGAGATGGTCAATGTTCCGGAAGGGAGCCGATGCTGCCCTTCAAAGTGGGTTTGTCTCACTTCATTCACGATTCGGCTTGCCAGCTCATAGGCGTTTTTCGTCGTGGCTCCTGGGAATAGGATGGCAAATTCCTCCCCGCCATACCTGGTAACTATGTCATACCCACGGCAGGCGGCTTTGAGAATCTCCCCCATTTTCGCCAGCGCTTCATCACCTCTTTGGTGGCCATTGCAGTCATTATAGATTTTGAAATCGTCTATATCGATCAGAAGCAGGACAAGACCTGTGCCGAAGCGTTTCGCCTTTATGACTTCCGCTACCAGGGCCTCATCGAAATAGCGACGATTGTGAATGCCCGTAAGGGAATCAACATAAGAAAGCTCCTTGTAGAATTCCCTTTCCTGCGCTCGCCTTCGCAACTCTCTGTGTTCAACGGCCTTCCTCACGGCCAACTGGATCTGGTCCACCGTGAAAGGCTTGATAAGGTACTCCAGAGCGCCTACCTTCATACATTCAACCGCGTTTTCAATAGACCCGTACCCGGTCATGACAATCACATCTGTGTCACTCTTGACGAGTTTCAATTGCTTGATCAGGGAAAGGCCATCGAGGCCGGGAAGGCGCATGTCCGTCACGATCAGGTCGTAGGGACTTCGAGTGTTCATCTCCAGCGCGTGCGCACCGTCATCGCAGTCATCCGCGTCAAACCCAGCTGCCTTAATCGATTCCACGACCACTTCGCGGACCATGGAATCGTCGTCCACAACAAGGATTTTGGGCTTAGCTGTCGTGTCCCCAGTAGGGCTGGAAGAATCCATCGGCTTTCTCAATCCGCCTCAGTTCCCACCCACTCCCGGGCAAACGCTTGTCCGGGAGAATCCGAACCGGCCCTGGTTTATCCTGAACCTCACCGCCCCGCAACAAATTTCTTCTAAGTCTGCGATTGTTTTGGACTAAGCCGGACGTGGGCAGAGGCTGTCTCTAAACAGTATAACACCCTTGAGCGGCTGTCCAGCGGCAGGGTGAATCCCGGCTTGAATTTGAACGAGTAAATCACGGGGAAACTTGTTCACACAGAAAAGTTTCCCCGTGGGTTCCGTGAATAAAGCGTCATTTCTTTAGACGCCGCAGCGCCTGTCAGGTTCCCATTTCCCAGGAGGCTAGATAGTGCTTCTGTTCGTCTGTCAGCGCGTCGATACGAATTCCCATGGATGCCAGCTTCAACCGTGCAATCTCATTGTCCACATCTGCGGGTAGCTTGTGAACTTCCCTGGACAGTCCCTTGCCGGTCTTGACAAGAAACTCGCTGGCAAGGGCCTGGTTCGCAAAGCTCATGTCCATGACCGAGGACGGGTGGCCTTCAGCCGACGCCAGGTTGATCAGCCGCCCCTCACCGAGGAGCGTAATCCTCCGTCCGTCGGCCGTGGTGAATTCCTCCACCATATTCCTTATGTGACGCCTGGATACGGCCATCGCTTCAAGGGCCTCAATGTCGATCTCTACATTGAAATGGCCGGAGTTGCAGACAATGGCCCCATCCTTCATGCGGTCAAAGTGTTCTTTTCTGATCACTCTTATATCACCCGTGACCGTGCAGAAAAAATCACCCAGAGGAGCGGCCTCCTCGAGCGGCATGACCGAATATCCGTCCATTGCAGCTTCCAGGGCTCGGAGTGGGTCCACTTCCGTCACTATGACTCTTGCACCCATTCCCGCGGCCCGCATAGCCACGCCACGACCACACCACCCGTACCCGGCCACCACGAACCAGCTTCCAGATATGAGACGGTTGGTGGCCCTCAGAATCCCATCTATGGTGCTTTGCCCCGTCCCGTAGCGGTTGTCGAAGAAATGCTTGGTGTTAGAGTCATTCACGGCTATCACCGGGAAAAGCAGGACCTTCTTGTCTGCCATGCTTCGGAGTCGAATCACACCTGTGGTGGTCTCTTCGGTCCCTCCAATGATGTTTGCCACCAAGTCCTGGCGCTGTGAGTGAATGGTCCCCACCAGATCCGCGCCATCGTCCATTGTAATCTGAGGCTGCGGGTCCAGGCACGCGTTTATGTGCTTATAATACGTCTCCGTGTCCTCGCCTTTGATGGCAAATACTGAATAACCCTCGTCCGCAAGGGCTGCGGCTACATCATCCTGAGTCGAGAGTGGATTGGAGGCACAAACATACACCTTCGCGCCCCCGGCTGCCAAAGTGCGGACCAGTGAAGCGGTCTCGGTAGTCACGTGAAGACACGCGGCCAGCACAATGCCGGAAAGAGGTTTTTCCTTCTCGAAGCGCTCCTTTATCATTCGCAGGACCGGCATGCTGCGCTCAGCCCATTCGATCCGCAGTTTTCCAGCCTCCGCGAGGGACTTATCTTTAATGTGATAATCCATGCATTCTCCTTGAAAAAGTTTCATGTAAGCGGGCGCTTGGAAGCCCGAACGGCGTTCTCATTTGCGCTGACAGATTTTCAGAGTCCGGCGAGGCTTTTGATCTCCTCTGCTCGATGGGTGCTTTCCCATGTAAAATCTGGATCTTCCCGACCGAAATGGCCGTTAGCCGAGGTCTTGTGATAAATGGGCCTGAGCAGATTGAGATACTCGATAATGGACGCCGGTTTAAAGCTGAAAACCTTTTGGACGATATCGGCTATCTTCTGTTCATCTATCTTTCCTGTGCCGTAGGTGTTGACCATGAGGGAAACCGGTTCCGGGTATCCGATGGCATAGGCCACCTGGAGCAGGCATTTGGAAGCTACTCCCGCTGCGACAATGTTCTTGGCAACATGTCGCGCCATGTACGAAGCGGAACGATCCACTTTGCTGGGATCTTTGCCTGAGAAGGCTCCGCCACCATGAGCCCCGTAACCGCCGTATGTGTCCACGATTATCTTTCGGCCGGTAAGTCCGCAGTCCCCCAGGGGACCACCAACGACAAACCTGCCGGTGGTGTTTATGAGAAAGCGCGTACTTTCGTCCAGGTGTTTCGCGGGGATGGCCTTTCTGATAACCAATTCTATGATTGCTTCCTTGAGCTGTTCGTAAGTCACATCCGGGGCGTGCTGGGCAGCAACCACTACCGTGTCCACTTTTTTCGGCGCCCCGTTTTCGTATTTCACAGTTACCTGAGACTTGCCATCGGGTCTCAAGAAGGGCAGCGTCCCGCTCTTTCGGGCGTCCGTGAGCCGTTGGGTCAGCTGATGAGCGTACTGAATGGCCATAGGCATCAGTTCGGGCGTTTCGTCGCAGGCGAAACCGAACATGAGCCCTTGGTCGCCGGCGCCTTGTTCTTTGAACAACCCTTCCCCCTCTGTCACGCCCATAGCAATGTCAGGGGACTGCTTGTCCAGAGTGACGATTACCGCACAGGTTTCGCAGTCGAACCCCATGGATCCGTCTGTGTATCCTATGTTGCGTATCGCGTCTCTAACCAGGCCTGGGACATCTACCATGGCCTTAGAGGTGATTTCGCCGGCTACCATGGCAAGGCCGGTGGTAACCAGGCATTCACAGGCTACGCGCGAATGCGGATCCTGGGCCAGCATCGCGTCCAATACAGTATCGGAAACGCGATCGGCAATCTTGTCAGGATGGCCCTCAGTTACGGACTCGGATGAAAACAAATAGCTGCCCACCCCCATGGGGAGTCTCCTTTCAGAGTTATCGGTGAGTCGGTCAATTTAAACTTTGCATATTAATCACACGTCATGCCGAAGGTCAAGTCCGAAATCATGTCGCACCAGTAACCCTTCGCTTACGCGAGAGAATTGTCGGTTCTCTGTCATCGCGAGGGGTAAAGCGACAAAGCAATCTCAGCGCTTAAGGCTAGAGATTGCTTCGCTCGCAATGACATGTTTCGCGCGAGTTGTCTTCCCCGCGAAACTGACCAATTACTCGCACCCGGCATTGAGTATCTCGGGAGTGAACCGTTTGTTCTGGAGCAGGCTTTCCAGCAGGCTATTACTGGCATTTCAGGAAAGACCGGCTGGAAAACGTGCCCGGCTCGCGATATGGCCATGAAGCACGGTCGTCCCCCCTATCACGGAATGATTGCCGCTAGCGGTTTTAGCGTGCGATTGCCCGACAAGCCCTACCCCAGGGGTCGCGCGGCCTCATTTCTTTTTCAGTTTGGAAAACAACGACTTCAGCGAATCCATAGCGGACGGTTTCCCTTGGTCTTCGCCGGCCCCTCCGCCGGCTTGGTCCCGTGATTTTCCTTTGGATTCCTCCTGGACTTCCTCCTCAATATCGGACTCCGAGATAACCTCTGTTTCTTGTGTCACTGAAGCGGGGGACTCCTCCACAAAGACATGGTTTTCAGTGGGAGTGATTACGCCCGTAACCGGACCATCCGAAGTTGATGGCGGTGGTGCTCCGCAGGCCGGGCAGCGTGCAAATGGCTGTGGGGAGGGATGGCTGCAGTTTGGACAGATGTAAAGGCCGGCCAAGAATTGCGACTCTCTGGCCAAGTCCCTTTGGACCGACATCTCCCGCCGTTTCGCCAGATCCACAGAGGAAATGACATTTTGCGCCAGGAGCGCCTTGATCAGGCTTACGAACCCACGTGCGGAGAGGCCGTATTTTTCCCTCAATTCCCGATCTGTCAGCGCGGATCGAAAATCAGCGAGGAACTCCCTGATGGGAACCTTTCCGCGTGGTTTTTCCGTATTATCAGCCATACTGTGGACTTACAGCAGGAACCTTTGGCCTCCCGCGGACGCCACCCGTCAGAAACGCCTGGTCGTACGGACCAGTTCCGCCCAAGATGAATCCGGTCTGAACCGTCAACTTCTTTTGAGTCTGAATCAATTCGGGTAATCGACTGACAAGGGTTGGACTGAACCGTCCAGGCGACTCATTGATCCGGGTAATAGCGTATTTTCGGTCCTATCTCGAAAGAGGCGAGTTCACAGCCTTCTTCAAGACCGGCGAATACTTCCAGGTAACTACTCTTCGGGCGTCCAGAATTAGCTCCGCACCCGTTTGAGGGTTTCGCCCTCGCCTGGAGTGCTTGGACTTGACGGTCCACTTCCCGAAGCCCGAGATCATGACGTCTTCGCCGGCTATAAGCCTGGATTTGATGATATCCAGCAGTTTTTCTACAATTTCGGTCGCCTCTCCCTTCATGAACCCGCAGTCATCCGCTATCTTTTTCGCGATATCAGCTTTTGTAAGTGTCATAGAATCCCTCCCAAACAGAACAGAAGAAAGCAAAGCCGTAGCTGGTAACATATAACAACCGGAGGGCCAAAAGGCAAGAAATTTCTCAAACTTCCGAAAGAAAAGCCTCCGACAGCGTCCTTTGTGGAAATTAGCGGGACGCCTCAAACCATGACTTAAAGCTAAATATGTCCGGCCATATGATTATTGGCACCAACTTAATCCCACCGCCCGCGCCCACAGACACCCCCCTCGAAACTGTCTCAAAATAAGGGATTTCACACGTCGCCCGTACGGCGCGGTTCGTGACCCGCCCGGAATCAGGGCTCTTCTCGAAGCGCGCCGTACAGATGAATTCACATCGCTGCAATTCTGAGACAGTTTCCCTCACCCTGCCCTCTATGGCCGGGAGAGGGTTTTCACGACCCCGTCCCTTGACGAGGGGGGAAGGGGGAGAGTGATATCATATCGAAATGGCTGGTGCGACTCATGACAAATTAGCACCAATGGGGCTGCGCCCGTCAATCATAACGCCTGTCCAGGCCTCGCAAAGCCGCTCCCGAGCGGGAAGCGATTACACTCCCTCTTGAGGCTGTCAGGTCTTCAGGAATCGTTCTTCCAAGAAGTCACAAAGCGGTTTCGCATCATTCAGATCGAAAACAGGAACGCCCGCCGGAGGGTCGGGTGGATCTCCGGCGATTGCTATCAGATTGTCGTCTGATTTACACAACATTTCACGGTGGTGTTCACTTCTTATAACTTCCACTTTCGGGTTGTTTTCTCTCTTGTAACCTTCGGTGAGTATGAGGTCCACTCCCCGGATGAGCTTTTCGCGCAGCTCGGCCAGGGTGTAATCATGATCCGTGTCCGCGATCACGGCCAGCTTGGAGGGGGAAGAAATCACCGTGATGCTGGCCCCCGCCTGCTTGTGTCGCCACGAATCCTTGCCTTCCCGGTCTATCTCAAAGCTATGTGCGTCATGCTTGATGGTGGCCACCCGATACCCGCGAGACTTCAGCTCCTTGACGAGCTTTTCGACTAACGTGGTTTTACCGGAATCCGATTTTCCGACAATCGAAACGATAGGAATCATCTATGGGCTCCCCCGAACACGATTTGCGGCGCGGCAATTCAATGCAGTCGAGACGGTCCGCAGCGCATTGTGAGTTTACTCATTTGTTCAGTCACAGTCGAGTGGGTTTGTCGAGGAGGCGTATCCATTCGTTACGCCGGGAAAATCCCCCCTGCCCCCCTTTATTAAGGGGGAGGTGTAGGAGCGGCTTTCTCGCCCTTTATTAAAGGGGGATTGAGGGGGATTTTGAACGGAAACCTCAAGGCGCCGTGAGAACAACCCGTCCTTTCCCCACTCGTAACTGAATGGTGGCCCATGCGCCCCCGCGGTCGTTGACGAGAAGCCGGGCCGATGGTAGGATTTATACGAATTCGGCTTCAAACGGTGAATTTACGAGGAAGATTTTTTGTGCAATCCCGCGTTCCGCGGAGCCCTCGCAATTTCTTCGTCTGACGGCTCAATGATAGCACGCGTCGGAGTTTATAATGTCACTACAAGATGAAGTGCGCGGAGTGGCTACCGTGGCCCACGAGGCAGCACGGGAAGCCGCTGTTTTGTCCATGACGGTCAAAGAGGAAATTTTGATGGACATGGCGGCCATGATGCGGAGCCGCAGAGACTACCTTCAAGAGGAGAACCGGAAAGACCTGCTGACGGGTAAAGCAAAAGGCCTGTCTTCCGCAATGATGGACAGGCTTACACTCTCCGACAAGGTCATCGAACAGACCGCAGCCGGTCTCGAAGAGATAGCCGTATTTCCGGACCCTGTGGGCGAGATCGTCCGTATGTGGAATCGGCCGAACGGGATGCGCGTGGGACGAATGCGCATACCTCTGGGAGTGATAGGCATTATTTACGAAGCACGACCGAACGTTACCGCGGACGCGGCCGCGCTCTGTCTCAAAGCGGGAAATGCCGTCATCCTGAGAGGCGGTTCGGAAGCGATTAATTCCAATCAAGCGATAGTCGGCCTTTTCAAAGAATGCCTCATCCGGAAAGGCGTATGTGCGGACATCGTCAGCCTTCTACCCACAACGGATCGAGAAGCGATCCTTCACTTGCTGCAATTGGAAGACCTTATTGACCTCATCATTCCGCGAGGCGGCGAGGAGCTGATACGCTTCGTGGCGCAAAATTCAAGAATCCCGGTTATCAAGCATTACAAAGGCGTCTGTCATTTATATGTGGATTCCGCGGCTGACTTGGACATGGCGGTCAAACTCACCTTCAATTCCAAGGTGCAGAGACCCGGTGTGTGCAATTCCCTGGAAACCTTGCTTGTCCACCGAAGCGTCGCGGACCGGTTCCTCCCGCTCGCGTCCCAACGGCTCATTGAGGCCGGTGTTGAACTGAGAGGATGCGACCAGTCCCGGGCCGTAGTTCCATCCATGAAAGCAGCGACAGAGGAAGATTGGCACGCGGAGTACCTGGATCTGATTCTTGCCGTGAAAGTGGTAGGCGATATGGACGAGGCCATCAGACACATAGCGCGCTATGGATCGTCACATACGGAATCAATTGTTACTCAGGATTACGCGGCCGCACAAAAATTCCTCAAAGAAGTGAATTCCTCCTCGGTCATGGTCAATACTTCGACACGTATGAGCGACGGATATGTGTTCGGCCTCGGAGCCGAAATAGGCATCAGCACGACAAAGATCCATTCCTACGGCCCAATGGGTGTAGAAGACCTTACCACTACCAAGTTCATCGTTTTGGGCGAAGGGCAGATCCGGGAATAGCCAGGAAATTGCGGCCGGAACCTTCTTGCTCCCCGCAATTCCCTCGTTCGGAGGCGCATACGCGTCGGTGGCCGGCGTGGCCTGTCCTACGGATCCTAGCTAGAGCGTCATTCCGGCTTTCGCCGGGACGACGGGAATGGGTCATTACAGAAAAACTTTAGAAAAAAATGCTACGCGTCAAACTGAAAAGAGGAGCATCAATTGGCTGACATCCGCAGCACCATAGACCTGATGATGGAGCGGACCCGTGGCATGACTCTTTCTCCCGATGAGCGGGAGAGCTTGCGTACAGAGGATCTGCGCAAAAGAGCCAAAGGGTTCAAAATCAAATTATTGCAGAACCCCGCGGCCGTAGAAGAGATTTTGTCATCGTTGGATGAACATAGCCCCGAGGACCGAACCGCATTGGAATTATTCATATGGGAAGAGATGGTTGACAGCCTGCCTCTCGACCATGAACTCCTGCAGTACCTGGAGTTGATGGAAAAACTCCCTCAGGCGAAACTCAAGGGTCAAGTCCTCAATGAAATTCGCTCCCGCTTCAAAACCCTGCTGAAAGACCAAGCGGATGACAGGCACAAGAGCTTCGCTCGGGAAAAGAAGAAACTCGCTGCACTGGGAATATCCGGCAGCGCGGTGGTGCCGAAGATCCCAAAACAATCGCCATTGCACGAAGGTTTTTCTTCCGACTTCGCAAAACTCAAACGAGACCTACTGGCATAAAAAGGGGAAACCGTTCACCGGTCCACTGTTCCACCGATTCGGTGAGGGCAGGTCTGTAGCGACACATGGGTCGCCCTTGGGCGAGGCATGCCTCGCGCCGTACAAAAACCCCTCAACAGCATTGTCCCGGGGAGGACCACACAAAAAAAAGCTTCCCCTTGAGTGAAGGGGAAGCACAGAGAGGAAGTTGAGTTGGTTGTCTTCTAGGAGGCTTGTGGCGGCCTCTTTATTATGGTTGGAGTAATGAATACAAGCAGCTCTTGTATTCGTGTGTCCCTGGTCTTGTTGGTAAACAGCACGTCGATGATAGGAACGTTCATCAACCCGGGCCAGCCCTGGCGCCTTGAATTGTCCGTCTTCCTGACGATTCCACCTATCACCGCAGTGTCACCGTCCTTCACGATCATTCTAGTCTGTGATTCTCTCCTGTTAATCGAAGCCTGGCCGTTTATGACTGCGCCAACATCGTTGTCGGTGACTTTGATCTCCATCTGAATCCTGCCGTCCTGAAAGATCCTCGGCCTAACGTCCAGCAGGAGGTCTACGTCAACCAACTGGGTCTGAGTTCCCAGGAGAGGAGAAGCAGTGACGAAAGCAATTGTCTGTCCGTTTTTGATTGAGGCTTTCTCGCCGTCCAAAACCTGCACTTTAGGTCGCGCTATGATCTTCGTCTGGCCGGTGGATTCACCGATTTGTAGCCTGAAATCCAATTCGGTCAGGTAATTGCCCGCAAGAAAACCGTACTGAACTCCTCCGCCCAGGATGCTGGCAAGGTTGGCTATGGACACGGGAAGGTTCACTGAAAACTGAGACGGTATGAGAGTTCCTTCCGGTTGAGGCGGATTGGCGGTGGCTCCGACTATGGTCCCTGCACCTGCCGTGGACCCGTTGACACCCCAGAAGCTCTTCCTGTTGACGGAGAGCAACCCGCTCTGGTCATTCCTGCCGCCCCAGAGTATGCCGAGGCCTCTGCTCCAGTCCCGGTCGGCTTGAACCACCCGGCTCTCGATAAGGACCTGGGGGGTAGGAACGTCGAGTTGGTATATCAGTTTTCTCATCTGAGCGATTCGGTCAGGGGTGTCCTTGATGAAAATCAATCGGTTAGCTTCGTCCGCATAAAGGACACTCTGAGCCAGGATCTTGACCAATTTAGGATCGGTCCCGAAGGGCAGATCAATGGAGCCTGTTGCTCGTGGCCCCTGCCCCATTCTCTGCAGCGCGGCGGCTTCCTGGACTCTCCTGGACGTGGTCTGTTCTTGGGCTCGCCTCCAGGCCTCCAATTCCTGCTCGTAACGCAGATTGCCCGGGGTAAAGCCTTGACCGCGCATTGATTCTTCAAACTGTTCCCTGTTCATCGATCCCTGAGGCAACTGCGTAGTATCCGCGGGACCTCCTACCGTCGTAGTTGTGCCCGGACCGATTTCCACTGCTCTGCCGGGTTCTGCCGCGGCTCCAAAGACAGCTTCGCCGAGGTCCGTGTAACGTTGTCGGCCACGGTAAGCGCCTGGGCACTGGAGATTGAAGACACAGTCCAGAGTCCGTCTGATGACCGTGGGAGACTTATGCACTATTCTGATGGTCGCATACTGGAAGCAGACGCGCTCGCCTTCTATATCGATACACTCGGCCTCGCCGAACTCCTCGGTCCGCGTATCGTCCACAGGTTCCTCGGCCTTTATCTCTTTTCTCTCCAGTTCCTTGAGGGCCTTTTCATTCTCGGCCTGCTTTTTCTGGACCTCGTCTCGCATTTCTTTGAGTCTTTTATCAACTTCGACGATACGCGTCTGATACTCTTTTTGCCGGGCGTTCTTGTATTGGAGAATCTTTGCCCGAGAGTCCACCCGCATCACATTGCCGACCATTTCCTTGTCCAGGTCGTGCGTGTTCAGGATCGTTTCCATGACCTGTCCAAGCGGCACCTGAAACATGCGGAGAGTGGCTGTGCGGTTTGCGGGCACTCCGTCCCCGACAATGATGTTGATTCCCGCTTGCTCGCCTAGCAGCCTGAACGCGTTCTTTAAAGAAATGCCTTGGAAATCCATCGTAACGGGTTTTGTAAAGATCTCGGGATCAGGGCTTATCTGATATCTCTTGAGGATTTCCGTCCGCTGCTTTTGCAGTTCGTCCTGTTGACGTTCGAGAGCTTGGATTTCCCTGTCGCGCCTTTCATTATCTCGGCGGATTTCCTCTTCCCTCATTACTTTAATAGCTTCCCGCCTGGTTTCTCGAATCTGCGAGGCAGCCTCGCGACCGGCCGCGTCACCCGCCGCGGGCCGTCCCGTGCCCATCTGGTCGCGGGTCATGGCGAAACGAGGCGGGGGGAAATCAACCATGAGCACGCCCTTCTTCTTCTCCACCTGGGCGGGAACAGCGTCCTTGAGCTGGATGAAAATCGTCTGAGAACCGGGGACTATCATTTCTACGGATGTGGAGAAAAGGTCCGTTTTCAAGGGCTTCTGGTGCACCTTGGGTATTTCGGCATTGATCAGGTCAAGCCTTAGCTTGGTAGGGGAAACTTTGGTCATTCGATAGTCAAGGTGATCGCCACCGCGCACGACCAGCCGGGCATTGTGACCAACCTGAATGAACTGCAACTCGGTTATCTCCTGAACCAGCAAACGAGGATCAGGGGTCGGGGGAGTTACAGGCGGTCTAACCTCTCTAACCATTTGAGGACCGCCGTTCGGGGGCCCTGAATGGGGTTTGTCCAACCCTGCCGTGGTTGACGCTGGCGATTGGTTGTCACCTGTCCCAGCTTTCGGGAAGGGAGCAGTGGGTGGCTGATTCAAGGCCGGGCCTTGAGCCATCTTGATCCCATTGCTTGCGGCCTTTTGCGCTTCAGCCGCGGGGCCGTTCCGTTTGTCGGGAGCCACAGCCGCGGTAGCGTTCTTGTTAGCGGCTGGTTTTTTGTTCAAACTGTCCAGGCGTAAGGTCTTCCCGCTCTCGGGCCCGGCGCCGGCAGCGGCCGCAGGGACGAAAGTGGGAGCAAGCGGGGACTTTAAAGCCGAGGTCTTCGAATTTCCGTCGGCCGCATCTGCGGCGGCAGTCTCAATTGCCGCGGACAAAGAACTGCCGAAGACTACCAGGATTTGACTGTCCTCTCGCTTCACCTTGAAGGCCGGAACAGGGTTGTTCTGGAAATCCACCACGACGCGGGCCCGCGATTTCGACGTGCCGACACGGATTTCATGGATGTCCGCGGCCCCTCCCGGGAGTTTTCCCGGAGCCTGCCCCAGCTTGGTTCCCTCGAAATCCATCACCAGCCGGTTGGGTCGCCCGATGACTCGCGCGCAATGTTTGCCCACACTTCCCTTGGATGCAATCACGATGCGCTTGTTCTCCGGATCTAGTCTGACGCCGGTGATCTCGCCAGCATTTTCAGCCCATGCGGGCCCGCAAAAGGCGACGAGGAACAGGCAAGCAAGCCATAGGGGTTTGTGTTTTATCACAGGTGACCTCATTTTTATCCTCTCCCGAAGACCGTGTCAGGCGCGATCCAGACCGTGCGGAAGCCACGATGCCCTGGTGGTCGATCTCAAAGCGGCCGATGATTTTGTGTGACAAGGACTGAGTCCTTGTACGGATGCCGCGTTTGAAGGGATGATAGCAAAACTTACAGACTTATGTCAACAAAAAAATACAGAAAAACAGAATGATATGAATAATCGTTAAAGTGTTAGATTAATAAAGTAGCGGCTCATACATTGCCTAATTCATGTATAACTTCAATTTTTATGATGTTTATCTTTTAGGATTTTATTCGGGGGAACGCGGACCAAAAACCCATTTCCGGTTTCCAGCCGTAAAGATGACTCAAACCAACGCGGCGGCCGAATTGCCTGTCTGCCCTGTCTGCCGAGTTGTCCACAGGTGCGCGCTCTGCACACAGCGGTTTCATCAGTTGACAGCCACTGCCTATGGGCTATTATCTGGCCATGGAAACCGCCATCGTAGTCAAAATAGTGGTGATCGGCTCCGTAATCATAGCGGTGGCCCTTTACTGGTGCCTGTACAGGTGAAATCGAAACCCCACCCGTGTCCGGCGACAGCTATAAGCCGGGAGAGGTTGGATCGGGATCGACTATCTCGCCGAATAGGTCAAATTCATGTGAATCGGTTATTCTCACGTGGTGGATTTCTCCATAAATGGCATTACCTGCGGTAATGTACAGTGCGCCGTCGACTTCCGGGGCTTGATCCCAGCACCTTCCCTGAAGAAGCAGCTCTGATTCCTCAGAGATTCCTTCCACAAGACATTCCTCCAGGTTGCCCACCCTGCCGCGATTTCGCGTTTTTACAAAACCGGAGTGCAGTGATCTGATTTCGGCCGCCCTGGCCTCTTTTACCTCAGGTGGCACCGGATCTCCCAAACGCCATGCGCGGGTTCCCTCTTCAGGGGAATAAGTAAAAACCCCCACGTGTTCTATTTGAGCCCTTGACACAAATTCGTGCAGCTCTTGAAATTCCTTTTCCCCTTCCCCGGGATACCCCACCATGAGTGTGGTTCGGAGGACCAGATTGTGGATCTCTGATCTGAGCCTGTCTACGAGCGCACGGATCCTGTCGCCTTTCCATGGCCTGCCCATTGCTCGGAGAACCGTGTCGGAGATGTGTTGGAACGGAACATCCAGATAAGGAAGGACCTTTTGTGAGTCGTTTATTAATTTGCCCAAGTCGCGGGGGACGCTGTCGGGGTGAAGGTACATGAGTCGAATCCACCGTATGCCTTCAACCATTTCCAGCCGTTTCAGGAGACTCACCAAGGCCCCTTTTTCCTGTCGGTCCATCCCGTAACTGGTGAGATCTTGCGCCACAAGGACCAACTCTCGCACTCCTCTAGACGCAATGCTTATCGCCTCTTGTTCAAGTTCGAGCGCGTCCGCGCTTCGCAGAGGCCCTCGGATTGAGGGTATGGTGCAGTACCCGCACGCTCTCGAGCAGCCTTCTGCAATCTTGAGGTACGCAAACCCAGGCGTGGTGAGAATTCGGTCCTGCGAAGACACGGCCGACATTGCGTCCCGGAGGTTGTGGCTCGTGAAGAGAGACTCGTTCAACATCGGAACGAGTTCGGTAATCATTTCCGGCGTGATAAAGAGGTCTACTTCGGTGAGGGCCTTGGCAAGTTCGTCTCTGTAGCGAAGTGGAAGGCAACCGGCGACTATCAGGTAAGCATGTTTATTCTGCGCTCTGTAATCAAATATGGCCTCTATGGATTCCTCAACCGCGGGTTCGATGAACGCGCAGGTATTCACAATGATCACGCGTGCTTTGGAGATCTCGTCCGTGTAAACGAATCCGGCCGATGTCATCACGGAAAGTAGTCTTTCCGCGTCCACCCGATTCTTGGGGCACCCAAGACTGACAAGGTTGAAAAGTTTATTATCGGCCACTGTCTTTCATGGATGGTATGAGGGGAAGGTCGGTCTTTTCCAAGTCGCCTGGAACCACTTCAAAACGTTCCTCGGGAATCGAAGGAAGAAAGGTGATATTGGAAAGATCGAAGCGGTTGTAATTTCCCAGCGCGTCGTAAACGATGGCCCGCCTTATAGTAAACAGGTTGAAATCAACCCCCAGCATTATTCTGAAAGTGCTTCGAGGGTTTTTCTTGTCCGCCAGTTCAAGGAAGATCAGCTTTTCATCCTTGTCCATTATTCTGGACGGGAACTGAATGGAAAAGTTTCTTTCCATGTCCCCAATGTTCGCAAAGAATCCGAAAAAATGCTCCACATCGATTTCAGGGGGAACTTCCCCGCGGGCCGCGGTTCCGTCCTGAGGAAAATATATTGCATAGGAGCGGCCCTTCAGGACCACTTTCTGCCGTTCGGGAGATTCCACATCCAGGGCTATGAGTCCCGGCTTTTTCACATATATAGTGCCGTCAAAGAAATCTTTCAGGTCCATCGCGACATTAACGGTAACTTGGTTGAAGGTGGCCCTAAAGCAGCAGCCCCGCGAGTAGACCTCTTTCACCTTCGTCACCACTTCGTCCACCGAGCGCGGCTCGGTCTGGGCATTGGCATCCGATGAGGCGGCCAACATGAGCAACATGAGCCAAACCGTCAGGATACGTCTCAAATAGTCCCTCTCAGTTCGAGCAGCCGATTTACCAGAGCCGGAATCCGGACCTCGGCGGATGAAATCGAATGGCCGGCTTTTCGGAGATCATGGATGAGTAAGGCCAGTTCCGGAAGCAAATTCCTCATTCCGGGATCATCCCCCAAGTCCTCACATACCTCAGCCGGCGGCCCGAACGCGGCCACTCGTCCCTCGTGCAGTACCATCATCAAATCCAGGACAGGAAGAAACGCTTCCATGTCATGGGACACTATTACCACTGACGATTCTTTGGACCCATTTAGTTGGCGCACGAGGTTGACCAACTCTATGATCGACGGAGGGTCCAAGCCCACGGCAGGTTCATCAAGGACCAGGGTTTCGGGCTCATTCACAAGCACCCCGGCTATTGCGGCCTTGCGTTTTTCGCCTTCGGAAAGCGCCATAGGGGAGCGGCCGGCAAGAGACTCGATGTCGAGGCCAACTAGGTCGGCAGCGGCCTTCACTTTCTGTTGAATCTCACGTTCGTTCAAATCGGAGAAGCGCCTGAGCGCGAACGAGATGTCTTTTTCCACCGTGGACTCGAAGAGTTGGCGTTCCGGTCTTTGAAAGACAATGCCGACCCTTCGCCGCAACTCCGCTCCCAGTTTACCCGAGTCCACGCCGTCCAGGAGTATCCTTCCCCGGTTGGGCTGTAGGAGCCCGTTGAGCGTCTTAATCAGAGTGGTCTTTCCGGAACCTGTACCGCCAAGTATTCCCAGAACTTTTCCTGAAGGCAGGACAAAACTCACGTCCTGCAGAGCCCTTATCTCCAGCGGGGTTCCGGGATTGTAAACGTAAGCAAGATTTTCGACCCTGATCTCCAAGGCGGTCACCTTCCACTCTGGTTCCGTAGTTCACCCCAAGGGAGCTCTCATTCCGTGATTTCCCATGTGGTCCCATCGGGTCCGTCTTTCAGATGGACCTTTCTGTCCGCGAGCCACTGACGTATTTCGTCCGCGCGAGCGAAATCCTTTTGTTTTCTGGCTTCAGCTCTTTCCAGGATTTTAGCCTCTATTTGTTCCCTGTTCAGGACTTCAAGAGTAGTGTCCAGGACCTTTAGTTCCTGGAGTCTGCGCAACTCCCTCTCTCTCATATCCTCAAGAAAAACTCGCGGATCTTCACTAAGAAGCCCCAGGACCTCCCTAGCGAGGTCTATCATTTCTTGGTGAACCGCAGCCAACTTTTCCTGTGACGGAATATTTTCCTTTGAGGACCCGGCCTCGGTGACAATTCTGTTTATCGCCCGAGCCGCTTCAAAGATCACTGCCAGACCGCGGGGAGTGTTGAAATCGTCGTCCATCGCCTGCGTGAATCGCTCGGTGATGCCGCTTAGCTCCGGCGGTAACTCCTCGGCCGTCCCTTGAGCGCTAATGAGACCCTTTAGAGAATCCAAGGCCGCATACAGGCGTTCAAGCCCTGCGGATGCCTCCTTGATTGAGTTTTCGCTGTAATCAAGCGGGCTCCGGTAATGGCTGGAAAGCAGAAACAGCCGAAGCACGTCCGGATGCACGATTTTCAGTATGTCCCTTATGTTCAGAACATTCCCCAGCGACTTGGACATCTTCTCAGACCGGATGTTGACGAACCCGTTATGTATCCAATACCTCGCAAACGGTTTTCCAGTAGCCCCTTCCGATTGGGCGATCTCATTCTCGTGATGCGGGAATGTCAGGTCCGAGCCTCCTCCGTGAATGTCAAACCTTTCTCCCAAATACTCCATACTCATGGCTGAGCATTCGATGTGCCAACCCGGCCGGCCCGGTCCCCAAGGACTGTCCCACGAAGGCTCGCCGGGCTTTGCGGCCTTCCAAAGGGCGAAATCCAGCGGGTTCTCCTTTTTGTCGTCCACTTCCACTCGTGCGCCGGCCATTAGCTCGTCGGTCTTCTTTCCGGATAGCTTGCCGTAGGATTTGAAGCTTTCCACGGAAAACATCACATCTCCGTCCACTTCGTACGCATGTCCACGGGTAATCAATTTGCCTATAATGGACTGAATTTGAGGGATGTGCTCAGTTGCCTTGGGTTCAACGGTGGGGCGCCGCACACCGAGTGCATCCATATCTATGTAGAATTCCTTAATAAATCTTTCAGCCAGACTCTTCCAGTTTTCCCCCAGTTGGTTCGCCCGGTTTATGATCTTGTCGTCCACATCAGTGAAGTTCCTGACATACGTGACCTCGTGCCCGGTTTTCAACAGGTACCTGTAGATCACATCGAAAAGCACGACGGAACGAGCGTGGCCGATATGACACATATCATAGACGGTTACTCCGCAAACGTACATTCCGACTTTCCCCGGTTTCACGGGTTCGAATTCTTCCTTCTTGCGGGTCAGCGTATTGTATATTCGCAGGCTCATCACCATCTCCCGACCTATTCCGGCTCCCGGAAAAATCTATTTAAAGTGACCGGTTCATGCACCCTGGAAACAAAAATCAACAGCGCACGATTCCTATGAAAGAGCCTCAAAGGCAACCGGCAATCCCGCGTTCAGAGCGGGACGGCGATACCGGCGTTTTCATAATTTGTTGTGGCGCTGGCTGCCATTGAAGTTGGTATAAATCCGATTCAACTGGTCCCTTTTAGCTCCAGAAGAGCCACAGCCGAGGCAGCGATACCTTCAGATCGCCCGATAAATCCCATGCCTTCGGTCGTGGTGGCTTTAACATTTACCCGATCAGGTGGTATACCCACCGCGGTGGCCAGATTGTCCACTATTGCCGCCCTGAACGGCCCAATCTTCGGACTCTGGGCAAAAATTGTCACGTCGATATTGGCGATTTCAAAGCCCACCGACTCGACAGCCTTGGCTATCACTTCCAACAGCCCGATGCTCGGAGCATCACGGTACGCCGGATCCGTATCCGGAAAGTGCATGCCGATATCTCCGAGTCCCGCAGCGCCCAGCAGAGCATCTATAACCGCGTGAGTGAGCACATCCGCGTCCGAGTGCCCTTCCAAGCCCACGGGATAGTCGACCAGCTGTCCGCCCAATACGAGTCTGCGGCCCTCGGCGAATTTGTGAGCATCAAATCCGTGGCCTACCCTCATGGGGCCCTCCTCTGTGCTCTGGATACGGCGAGCTTAATTCATCCCTTGAACTTCGTCAAGAATGGGCCGTAACGCAACGGCTACCTTCGATTTTCATCGGCTCTTTCACTTGGCGCCGGGAACGTGTATGATAACCCGCGCCGGTCACCCGGATGAAATTCGGGCCAACGGAGGCGGTAGAGTCCTGGTGGGCTCCGCGGTCTTCAAAACCGTAAGCAGGGCGCTAGTACCGTCCTGGGTGGGTTCGATTCCCATGCGCCTCCGCCAATAGTTCACGTTCACTCGCTCCTTATCAGCTCCAGGGCCTCTCGGAAGCTCAGATCTCCCACCCGTTTCTGCCAAAGTAGAGTCAGCGCCCGCGTTATTGTGGGACGGTGTTCCCGGGGCACTAAGAATCCCGGATTCGGGCACGCGGCATGCAAGACATCGGTCGGATTGAGCCAAACTCCCGACCGATAGGATGACCGCGTTCCAGGCTCGACGACAGCGCAAACCAGGTCGATCATGTTGCCATAAAGGCCGCCCGCGTCAATATGTTCGAGGATTTGCTGGAACATGCCGTTAAGGCTTATCAGAACCGGACTCATTAGGGCTTCCCCACCCATCTCACAGATCTCCTCGGACCAGAGGCATCGGCAACCGAACGGCCGGGCCTGGTAGATCGCGCATCCAGCCTCCTCGCGGAGGGGACAAGCGCGGCTGTCAAATTCCCGGTGCTGCCAAGGCGGTTCTTCCCGGCGGAGGCAATATCCGGCGAGCGAGTTAATTGTGAAGTTGGGCTGTAGCCGCTTTTCCTTTTCCACGTTTCGGATTTTTTCGAGGAGGTCTTTGCGGCCTTTTGTTTCCAACTCGGACACGAGCAAGTCTGCTTCAAGTGTCGTACCAAGGACATTTTGCGTACAACAGGCTTTGCAGTCTTTCCTGCACGCGGCAGGGAAGGGCTTAATGACTTCCTCATATGCCTCGCAAGCCGCTTTCAATAGGGACTGCTTAATTTCCAGGCAAGATTGGGTATTTTGGTCCGTCTTGATCGCCTGCTTCCTTCCGTTTCTCTCGGGGGCAGCCGTCCCCGCGGCTATCCCACCTCTGTACCATGACACAGCGGCTGGTTTAGGGTATAATCAGTCCAGTTTTTTGCTTTGAGGTGATCTAAAGTGCCGCGAGTCCCTCGAAAAATTGCGCCCCCCGAACTAAGCTCAACCCGTACAAACAAAGATTGGGCGATGGTATTTCTCGGAACAATAATCATCCTGCTGTTCTTGGCAATAGGTTTCCTGACTGTTTCAGAAAACGGCCAAAGCGCGACCCGAAAAATCCGCGGGCCGGTGAAAGACCCAACAGGCGCCATAAGTATGGAGAGAGGTGCGGTCAGCTCTCGCTTGGACGAGGGTTGCGGGAAAAGCCTGCTTGCTTCATCCGGCTGACAGCGCCCTTCCTCGATAATTATGCAAGCCGGCTCGTGTCACGGGGATTTAGCTTTTTCACATATCCAGCCCATTCATTTGTTCAGACCGAAGGTCCTTCACCAATTCAATTGTTTGCTAATGGCCTGAGAGACTGCCTCGCCGGTTCTTACAGCCAGTCGAGTCGCTTTTTTCATCTTTTCCGGATTGAGGTGCCAATCCAGTCCCACGATCCAAAAACCGGCTACCATGCGCTTCCTGTTTTTCTTGCCATAGAAAATAGGGACCGCGACGGCCAGCATGTTGGGAATGTATTCTTCACGGTCCACTGCAACGCCTGCCTCTTGGACTTGATCCAGTTCACGCACGTATTGGACGGGATCAGTCACCGACCGCGCCGTAAACCGAGGCAATGGGTTTGTCCGAAGGAGGTGTCCCACTGTTTCTCGGTCCTGATAGGCCAGAAACATCTTACCGACAGCGCCTGCGTACATCGGGATGCGAGTGCCGGGGCGAGCCGTAACCTTGAGTTCCTTGGATGACTCCACTTGGTCCAGGATTAGAATGCTATTCCCGGTAAGAATTCCCAAGAAAACATCCTCGTCCAGTTCCTCGGCAAGCTTCTCCAGATGCGGGCGGGCCTGATCTACCAGGGGAACACGGACCGTGGCCACAGAGCCGATGTGTTTGGCAGTATAGCCGCAGGTGTATTTTCTGGTCACCGGATCACGCAGCACCCATCCCGATTCCTCCAGAGCAGCTAGAATGCCGTGAGTTGTGGACTTAGCCAGCGACAACGCCAGTGCGATCTCGCTGATTCCGGGATTCTTAGGGGCTGTGGCGATCATCTTCAACACTCGCATCGCTTTCGATACGATGGGGGCGGAGTATGCCACATTAATTGATGTTTTTTTGTCAGTCATTCGCTTCACTCATTTCTTAAGCGAGCCTCATGGCTTGACGAAAGGCTCGGGTTACTCAGAGACCACTCGGCCCAGCGGCGCCATTCACGGCGCCGCTGGGATAATACCGATGAAACCTTTTCAGTCGCCGCGCTTTACCTCTGGCAGCGACGACCTCTCGCAACCGCTTCGGCAGGCGTACCCCTTTTCCTAACGCGGAATCAGTACAGCGATTCCGCGTCGCTGTTCCTGTGGGGATAAATAGCCACAGGCCGTTGCAGCTGTCAATGGAGGTTCATTATGATGAACTGAAATTGTTTTGTAAACACTTTGAAAGCGATTGTCAATGGTTTTCCTGCATCCATGCTTTATAGCTTGACACCTTTTCCCGCCGCAGCTAATCTAGGAACGTTAAAGTTCCTGATACAGAACCACTTCAGGCCACCCTATGCTGAACATAAAATTCACCGACATCCTCAGGGCGACTCTCCCCATTCGGTGCGGGAATGAGGGATGGATAGGCGTCTCTCCCAAAGGAGACGACTACCACGTGGTCGTGCCCGTAGATGTGCAGATAGCGCGAGGCGTGTTGGCGTGCAACCGTCCCTCCGACGGTACCCCCTTCGGCGGGTACGCTCGTTGGCTCTATTTCAGGTGCCCGCCGTACGATGATGAAGGCAAGGACGACAGCGTCGAGCGAGTGGGACAAGCCCGCAAAACCGGCGAGGAATTGGTCCGGTGGCTGGCTTCTTACGGGATAGACGCCGAATGTCGGCCGGATGCATCGATCCCGAACTCGGCTGCACGGGCAAATTCAATGTTTGAACACGCTTGACTCTTTTATTAGCGGGAGGAAAAGGCGATGTTGCTGCCGAAATTTGATTACCACGAACCCCAGACCCTCGAAGAGGCTTTGCATCTGCTTTCCGAGTACGGCGGAAATGCCAAACTGGTCGCGGGAGGCACCGATGTTCTCGTGCGGATGAAGCTGAAGGTAGATAAGCCCTCTCATCTCATTTCCATTGACCGAATCCCGGGGCTGGATCAAGTCATTCCCAGGGAGAGACATGGGGTGACAATAGGAGGAGGAGTGACGGCTGCGGCTCTTTCCCGCCACGAGTTAATAATGGATAGGTTTACCCCTTTGGCCGTTGCTGCCGGCCGCCTCGGCGCGCCCATGATACGCAACCGGGCCACCATCGGAGGAAATCTTGTCAATGCCCGTCCTGCCGCAGACTTTCCGCCACCCTGCATGGTTCTCAATGCAACGTTGCGCCTCAAGAGTAATGCGGGGGAACGGGACATTCCCGTGTGCGATTTCTTTCGCGGGCCGGGTGAGACCGTAATCGAGCCCAATGAGCTTTTGGTGGCCATCGACCTCGACACCCCGCCGCCGTGGACCGGAGGCGCATACATAAAGCTTGGCGAGCGCAAGGCCTTGGAAATATCCATGGTCAACGTGGCCACCCTGATCACTCTGGAATCACCGCAAGGCCCCATAACCAATGCGCGAATAGCCCTCGGGGCGGTGGCTCCAACGCCGGTGCGAGCGTTCGCAGCCGAGCAATTGCTTATCGGCGAGACGCCTTCGGAGGAATTGTTCCGTAAGGCCGGTGAGGTAGGGGTAGGTATGTGCAGCCCGATCACGGATCACCGCGGAACAATGGAATATCGTTGCATGATGATTGAGGTTCTTACCAAGAGAGCATTGGGGATGGCCTTGGAACAAGCCCGCTCCTGGAAGCCCTGACCGGCATGTGCCACGCGCTTGCAAACCATTGGATTTTGAATTCGGGGAGAACGTAACATGAAGACTCTCATCCAATTAGTCGTCAACGGGGAGACAGTAGAAGCCGCTGTCGAGCCAAACCATACTCTCGCGCAGTTCTTGAGGGAAGACTTAGGGTTGACAGGCACCAAGCACGGCTGTGGAGTCGGGGACTGTGGCGCCTGCACCGTCATTCTTGATGGCAAGCCGGTAAACTCCTGTCTGGTGCTCGCGGTACAGGCTCGGGGCAGAGAGGTCCTTACCATAGAGGGGTTGGCCGAAAACGGGAAGCTTCACCCCATTCAACAGGCCTTTGTGGACAAAGGCGCCATTCAATGCGGGTTTTGCTCACCCGGCATGATCCTTGCCGCTAAAGCGCTGCTGGAACAGAACCCTAAACCCACCGAACTCGAAATCCGCACGGCAATCTCAGGCAATCTGTGCCGATGCACAGGGTATCAGAAGATCGTCGAGGCAATCCAGGAAGCTGCCGGATCCATGCTGGGGAAAGGAGGCGTCGTGAAATGAGCGAATTCGCAGTTCTCAATAGTAGGGCCCCTAGAATTGATGCACCGGCCAAAGCGACAGGCCGTGCAAAGTACGCGGATGACTTCAGCATGCCGGGAATGCTTTACGCCGCCCTACTCCAGAGCCCGGTAGCGCATGCCAGGATATTGAGCATAGATACCTCAAAGGCCCTCAAGTTACCGGGTGTAAAGGCCATCATCACAGCCAAGGAGGCCGGCCTGGTGAAATACGGTGTTTCCCCTGCTCGGTACGACGAAACGCTCTTCGCGCACGAGAAGGTCCGATACGTGGGAGACGAGATAGCGGCTGTCGCTGCTGTGGACCAGGCCACGGCTCAAGAAGCGGTGAGCCTCATCAAAGTGGACTACGAGGAACTCCCTGCGGTGTTTGATATGTTCGAGGCTATGAAGGAAGACGCGCCGCAAATTCATGCTGAGTTCCCCGGCAACCTCAACGCCGAGGTTCATCAGGAGTTCGGTGACACCGAGGCGGCTATGGCCGAATGTGACCTCGTGGTAAATCACACCTTCCTTAACAAACGTCAGGACGCGGCTTTCATAGAGCCTCATGCGTGCCTTGCGGTATTCGACCTTGACGGCAAGCTGACCCTTCATACCTCCACGCAAGTTCCCCATTACGTCATGCGCACCTTGGCGATGGTACTGCAGATCCCCGTTGGAAATGTGCGGGTTGTAAAGCCGTACGTCGGGGGCGGATTCGGCCCAAAGTGCGAAGCAACCCCGCTCGAAATGAGCGCAGCGATGCTGGCGCGTTACACCGGGAAACCTGTGAAGGGGATTTATTCCAGGGAACAGGTCTTTTTGCACAGTCGCGCGCGGCACCAGTTCTACGCGGAGATGACGCTTGGGGTCAAAAATGACGGAACAATGGTGGCGCTGCGCAATAAGGCCATCTTGGACGGGGGCGCGTACACCAGCTTCGGCATTGCCACTGTTTACTATTCCGGCTCGCTTCTCGGGGGACCGTACAAACTGAAGGCCATGAAGTACGACGGGTACAGAGTCTATACAAACAAGCCGGCGTGCGGCGCGCAGAGAGGCCACGGTGGAGTGGCCCACCGGGCAGCCTTTGAGCAGCTCATGGATATGACAGCGGAAAAACTCGGAATGGACCCGGTGGAGATGCGCCTGAAGAATATTATGACCACCGGTGACATGACCATAAATGAGCTGGACATGTCGAGCCTCGGGATGAAGGAATGCGTGGAAGCGGTCAGAAACGGTTCGGATTGGAACAACAAGAAGGGAAAGCTCCCCCGTGGGAAAGGGATAGGTATGGCCTGCGGGTTCTTCGTGTCCGGCGCGGGCTATCCCATATACCGGTCCGACACCTATCATTCTACGGTAGTTATAAAAATGAGCGAGGACGGGGGCATTGCAAATGTGCTCACAGGCTCCGCGGAAATCGGCCAGGGTTCCGATACCATGGTGGCGATGATCGCGGCGGAGACTCTGGGAATTCCGTTGGCAAGCGTGCGCGTCACCTCCGGAGACACGGATTTGAGCGTGGACCTGGGCGCATATTCAAGCCGCCAAACGCTCATGACCGGACACGCTACCAAGGAGGCAGCGGAACAGGTCAGGGATCAAATTGCCAGGCACCTTGCCGAGGCAATGGGTTGCGATGCCTCGTCCATAAGTTTCCGAAACGGGAATGTGATGTTTGACGGCCAACCTGGAGACTTCGAGAAGATCCGCTCCTTTTATATCAAAGAGCACCGCGGGTGGACCGATCCTCCCACCGGCGATTATCTGACGTTCCGGGAAGCTGCCCGCCTCGCGTACCTCAAAGCGGGAACCCTGGTAGGAACGGGCAAGTACAAGCCTCCGCGGCTTGGCGGCTCTTACAAGGGCGCAGCGGTGGGGACGTCTCCCGCGTACGGCTGCTCCGCTCAGATTGTGGAAGTAAATGTGGACCTGGAAACCGGCCAGGTCACTGTTGAAAACATGACGGACGCGCACGATTGCGGCCTTGCCATAAACCGGACGCAGGTCGAAGGTCAGATGCAGGGCTCTCTCTCAATGGGCCTCGGGGAGACCCTCTTTGAAGAGGTCAAATTTGACTCCCGCGGCCGCATCATCAACTCTCACCTAGGGGAATACAAAATCCCCACGGCCCTGGACATGCCCAATGTGAAGTCCATCATAGTGGAATCCAAGGAGCCCAACGGACCGTACGGCGCGAAAGAGGTCGGCGAAGGCGCCATAATGCCTACCATACCCGCAATACTGAACGCCATCTATGATGCGACAGGCGTCCGCATCAACGAACTTCCCGTCACTCCGGAAAGACTCTACATGGCCATGAAAAAGCAGACAGGGAAGTAAGAAGAAGAAGAAGAAGATTGCGGGGAGAACCTTTTTGAAAAAAGGTTCCTCCCCGCACCCCTCTCCAAAAACTTCTATATCCTGGTCGCTGAGCAGCTTCCGCTGTCGGCGGAAGCTGCTCAGCGACCAAGAAATAGAAATATTTGAATGGGAATGGGGAAAACTTTCCAGGAATTGTTCCTGCTACGAATCCACAGAAATTGGTTTTACGAGCCCGGTAATTGGCTACAGTTGGTTTCAAAAAACCTTAGCGAAGGAAACATCGGAGTCTCCCGCACCACCCATTGGAGTCAAAGACGCCAGTGGTGCAAATCCATGGGAGGCCAGTGCGGAACGCGGGATTGGGGAGGGGTCCGGGGAGGCCCTTTTTGTTCGGCCTCCCCGGATGTTCTTACGCCAGTGATCGGCCTTCGTGGAATGCTTTCAGGTTGATATCCACCAGTTTAGGTTTTAGAGATTCCTTCAAAACAGCTTCATAGGTCTCGGCAGGTATATCCAGGTATTTTGACATCACTCCGAGGAAAATCACGTTCGCCACTCGAGGATTCCCAATCTTGGAGGCAACAGCCGCGCCGTCTACGATTACCGCGTCAGGCACCTTTTCCTTGATCTTGTCGAGCACATCCGGCGGGTATTCCTGTTTCCCTGTAAAGACCGCGGGCGGCAGTATCTTTTGATCGTTGACGATCACCTTCCCTTTTTCCGAAAGGTACGGAAAGTACCGCAGGGTCTCGATCTGTTCAAACGACAGGAGCACATCGGCTTCGCCCATCTTAATGATCGGTGAACTTACCGTTTTCCCGAACCGTATATGGCTGGAAACCGATCCTCCACGTTGCGCCATGCCGTGAATTTCGTTCTTCTTCACATCGTACCCGTGCAAGGCCGCGGCTCGCCCGAGCACGTCGCTGGCGAGAATGATTCCCTGGCCGCCCACACCGACTATGAGGACATTATAAACGCGATCGTTGCTCATGACGCCTCCTGAATAGCATCAGACTTGCAAACCTCGAAGCAGGTCCGGCACCCCACGCAGAGGGCCTCGTTGATCCGGGAGAATCCTTTGCGTTTGTCGCCCTCCTTGGGCTCCTCGATCTTCACGAACTCCAGCGCGGGACACCCGGTATTGATGCACGCCTTGCATCCTTTACATAAGTCTGCGTCAATCTTGAGCGGCTTGTCCGGCAGAATCCGCTCGGTCTTCAGCAGAGCGCACGGGGCCCTGGCAATTATCAAGGAAGGCTCGTTTGCAGCCAACTCTTCCGCGATGACTTTTTCCGTTTCTTTGACATCATAAGGCACGACGATACTGATTCTCTTGAAACCGAACGCGTCGGCCAACTTTGCTATGTCCGCCTTGATAGTGGGGTCTTCCCGCAGTGTGGAGCCCGTTCCGGGGTGATCCTGGGCACCCGTCATGGCTGTGGTCCTGTTGTCCATGATGACCACCGTGGTGGAGCCGCCGTTGTAAGCGAGTTCAAGCAGCGGTGTCATTCCCGAATGGAAGAAAGTGGAATCGCCTATTACCGCTACCGCCTTGCCTCTTGCCAGCTCACCCAGAGACCTGTCCAGCCCCGATGCTATGCCGATGCCCGCGCCCATGCACAGGCAATTGTCCAGCATCCCGACGGGAGGCAGAGCCCCAAGGGTATAGCATCCAATGTCGCCGGCCACATAGACTTTGTTCTTTTTCAGCGCGGTGAACGTAGCTCGGTGCGGGCAGCCGGGGCACATGTTCGGCGGCCGCAGCGGCAATTCCATATCAATCGAGCCGATACTCTTGGCGGAAGATTTCCCTGTGAGGGCCATCTCCACCTTCTCCGGGGTCAGTTCACCTGTCAGACCGGTAAGCTCCTTGCCTTCAACCTTGATGCCCATTAGGCGAACAGCTTCTTCGATAAAGGGATCAAGCTCTTCAATGACCACCAATCTCTTCACGCGGGAGGCAAAATCTCGAATCATTTTTTCAGGCAGGGGCCAGACCATGCCCAGTTTGAGGAAGGACGCGGACGGCATCACTTCACGAGCGTACTGGAAGGCTGCACCGGATGATATAATCCCAAGAGCGGCATCGCCCATGATTACTTTGTTGTACGGGAAAGTCTCCGCGAACGCTGCAAGGTCTTTGAGCCTTTGCTCCACCACCGGGTGGCGCCGCCGGGCCATAGCGGGCAGCATGACGAACTTCATGGGGTCTTTCTTCAGACCAAGTTCCCGCGTACCTTCTACTCTATCCTTGGTTTCAACCAGAGACATGGAATGTGAAATGCGGGTTGAACTGCGGAAGATGACCAGGGTGTCAAATTCCTCGCTTATCCGCAGGGCTTCGCCGATCAAGTCCTTGGCTTCCTGGCTGTCAGACGGTTCCACGCACGGGACTTTTCCGAATTTTGCAAAATTCCTGGTGTCTTGCTCGTTCTGGGACGAGTGCATTTCCGGGTCGTCGCAGACTACCAATACGAAGCCGCCGTTCACTCCAGTGTAAGAAAGAGTCATGAACGGATCCGCGGCCACATTCAGTCCGACGTGCTTCATGGCCGCCAGGGCGCGGGAGCCTCCATAAGCGGCTCCTGCGGCAACTTCGACCGCGACTTTTTCATTGGGCGCCCAACCGGCTTTAATATTGGGGTATCGTTCGCCAATGTACTCCAATATCTCAGTGCTGGGAGTTCCCGGATAAGCCGAGGCCAGTCGCACACCGTATTCCCAGGCCCCACGTGCAATGGCTTCATTTCCTGACATTAGCTGTTTCACGGCTGCCTCACCTTTCGTTAATCTCCGGCTCTGCCGGCGTAATGAACCCGCGAACGGCGGTGTTTCTCGTTAGAGAGCATTCAGCATCGGTCTGAACTCGGTTCAGATTCTCAAGCGATGGGCATCTTAGGATAGAGCAGAACCGTCCTCATCTATCCTAGACCGGGTCAAATAATGTGTCAAGAATTTCAGTAAGCCACTTTCGCGGTTCGATAAACCGCCAGCGCGGCATTTTGAAAAACGCTTATTAGTTGCAGAGGTTATGAACGGTCTGCGGTTAGAATGTGGGGAGGGATAGATTCATTCCAGTGAATTATGGATCCAGAGATTGGCAGCGCGATCTTCTTGGGGACGAGTCGGTCCAACAAACTATAGCAACTTTCATGGCGGAAAGCGCCACAACGAATTATGAAAACGCCAGTAGCGCCGTCCCGCGCTGAACGCGGGATTGCCGGTTGTCTTCGAGGCGTTTTCATAGGAATTGCCAAAACTTCTGACCGAATCAGTTGTGTGGCATTGAGAAAGGCTGCGGCTATCTGACGCGCTTTTGCCAATCGTCATTCATGAGACGGCGGGCACGGCCCGCCCTACAGGAGGCGGGTCGCAAATTCCTAGGGCGGGCCGTGCCCGCCGACCGTGACGGTGACCGAGAGCTGACCAGATGGCGTTGGCGGACATTATTTTTGACACTTGCCATAAGTCCGCTAAAGCGGTTGCACGCAAACAAGAGAATCGACGGCGAATGAGACATGAACTAGTCTACACAAATTGATATTTGGTATCGCCAAAACTGGCGGCATCGCGACCAATTTCACCTTTTGTTACGCGTGGTTCCAGATGCTTAACTTCCAGGGCTTTTTTTGCATTGATTTTTTTGCGATAAAATGCTAAATATACACATTATTTCCATTTAATGTCTCTGACGGTTTTGAGAGATTGCCATGTTTCGTGGATTGTTGGTTGTCTTGGGTATGGGTTTAGTCGCGTTTTGCCTTCCTTCAGCGGCCACTGCCGTGTCGTCGGGGCAAGATGCCCGCCTGACAGAGGCTCCCTCCAAACAAATCTATGGGCCTACGCGTTCCGGCGATAGCAACATCCAGCTTGCCCGCAGCGCTTCTCAGAGCACGGATAAAGCTGGTTCCGGAAAGAGGCGCCCGGCAAAGAATCGGACTCAAGAACAGACCTTAATCCACAAGGCTACCGTAGCGCCAGGCGGAGCGCCAGCTGGAAAGACCCCGCAAACCGGGGTTCTTCCTCGAGAAAAGTCTCGGCCCGATCCCCCTATAGCGGAGCCCGCGGCATACAGCCCCCAGGCGCGGACATCACCCGGAATGGAACCAAAGGACCCGGACCAGGGATTGAAGTCGGCTCTTGAACAGCCGGTAGGGCCCGCTGGTACATTAGGCTATTTGGAAATCGAAGTAAGTCACTCCCAGCATACCTTCAAGCTCATCGCGCATCGAGGCGACAGTACCCAGGAAACTCTGCACGAGTGCAGAGTCGGACTGGGCGGGCCAGGCTTTCCGACACCTGTGGGACTTTACTACGTGACCCACATATACGACGATAATCCCTGGTGGATACCCCCTAAAGATCGCGCCTGGGCTGCCGGAGATTCCCCCAGCAAACGCGTTTATGGAGGGACCATGGCCCCTCTCCTGAAAAAGAGGCCGGTGCGCGTCAAGAAACAGCAGCCGTCAACGGACTTGGAGGACATGATCGCAGGGCAGGTCCAATTGGATGATTATGGATATCGCTTCCACGGCACCAACCAGCTCCGGAGCATCGGCCATAATCAATCCCACGGTTGCGTGAGAATGCGCCCCGAGGATGCGGCCAAAGTGGCTTCTTTGATCAAGGACTATGTGACCTGGCATCAGCGCAAGGAGTCCGACAATGGATCCTTCGTGGTCCTGAGTGCCCCGGTGAGACTCAATCTGGTAAAATAAAGTTTGCAGGGACCGGCGCAAGACGACAATCGGTCTTGCCTTGCCGAATGCAAGGCTTATACTTATTACATAAGTGAATATTAGGGTTTGGGGAATATACTGGGCAACCCATTGTGGTTGCCCTTTAAACATTGTACAGTCACGCAGATTTCGCAAAAAGGAAATCAAATGTCGTCCGAAGAGATAAGACTGACTACTCTTGCCAAATCCTCAGGTTGAGCGTCAAAAATGAGTCCAGGGGACCTGGACCAGGCGCTGTGCGGGATTGAAATTCCGTCCGATCCAAACGTGCTGACCGGCATGTTCGGATTCGAGGACGCGGGTGTGTACCGCCTTGACGACTCTACTGCCCTGGTCCAAACCGTAGATTTTTTTACCCCTATTGTCGATGACCCGAGGACCTTTGGCCGGGCCGCGGCTGCGAACTCGTTAAGCGACGTTTATGCCATGGGAGGCAGGCCGCTGACGGCAATGAACGTTGTTTGTTTTCCCACAAAAAAGCTGGGCATTGCCTTGCTTCGCGGCATCCTCGAGGGAGGGTTGGATATACTGAAAGAAGCCGGTGTTGCCTTAGTCGGCGGCCACAGCGTCGAGGATGAGGAACCCAAGTATGGCCTTTCAGTCACGGGCCTTGTTCACCCGGATCGCATAATGACCAATTCCGCGCTTCGTCCCGGTGACCGTCTCATCTTGACCAAGGCCATCGGCACCGGAGTAATCGCCACTGCCATAAAGGGAAACCTTGCGCCTGAGCCTGCGGTTGATGCAATGGTGAAATCCATTTGCGCTCTCAACAAGGCCGCGTCCGAGGTGGCCTCAGGTTTTGGCGTCAGAGCCTGCACAGATGTTACAGGCTTCGGCTTGGCCGGGCATCTGGTCGAGATGGCGCGGGCCTCTCGATGCAGAGTCCGGATCAGCTCCAACGCCATTCCGATTCTTAAGGGCGCGCTCGAAGCCGCATCGATGGGAATGATACCCGGCGGAACGAATGCCAACCGAAAGTTCTTCACAACCTGGATCACATTGAACAGCTCAATTTCCCCGGAAATATCCGACCTGATTTTCGATCCGCAGACCTCCGGGGGGCTGATTCTGGGCATTCCATCGGATTCGGCTCGAAAGTTGGCGGATGCATTAATTGCTGAGGAAGTGGAATTTGCCGCGGAGATCGGAGAAGTCCTCGGACCGGATGACAAGGGTCATCTGGAGATCATGTGAGCCCTGTAGATAATCCCCCACCTCGTCCAGACAACATCTCATTAATGGTCGAAAGGCAAAAATGACGTGGGACCATCCCGCCTGCGCTGGAATGAAGTCACGCAGACTTTCCTACAGTAGGGGCCGGCGTCCCTGCCGGCCCAATTGCAAGCTCACCTTCCCAGGAGAATCCAAACCTATGCACATTGGTTGATTTCGCCGCACCTTCAGGCAGGTCGTCCAGCGAGCAGGATGCGCTGACCGAACGGGAACCGTCCCGCGAGACGCGGGATTCGCGTTATTTCGCCCAGCCATGCAGATCGCGGCCGCCGTATTATTGTCACTTGTCTCCCTATGCCCCCACATTACCCCAATCTCTCTCGATCGCGTAGTCGATGAGCTTATCCACAAATTCCTCTGTTATTGGCGGCACCTTAAGCTCGGGCAGGGCCCGGTCCGTATTTGTGCGATCGAACACAGGATTGTTGGAGAAGTGGAACAGAATGGTTTGCATCTGCCGCCATACCATGCGCTCGATCCTATTGCGCGGTTGCGTGAAGGAAGCGCCTGCCCCTACAAAGTGCAAGCCACCGACATTGAATCTGCGGCACACGTAATCCAGGGTGTATTGGTGAGTCGGCGGATCAGGGTGGGTCAGATGGAAGATCTTTTTGTGATTCTCGGGATTCTCTATGATGCGAACCGCGGCTTTAGCTACATAATCCACCGGGATGATATTCGTCGTGGCTTTAGGGTCCGCCGGCACATTGAGCCGCAAATCCGAGCGATTACCCTCCGCCGCGTCGGACATGAGGCGGTCAAGCAGGTGCACGGCCTGAAAGAGAATGTACCAGCCGGTAAATGATGTACACCTTCCTGTTTCGGAATGGCCCACTATGATTGACGGTCTCAGGAAAGTGGCCTCCCCGGCCCAGAGCTGTTCCGCTTCCCATTTACTCTCCTCATACACGTTGACGAAATCGCCTTTGGGGTGGTTCACCTCCATAAGCACCTCCCCTTGCACCAGGCCGGCCACATAGGCTGTGCTCACTATATGAACCTTCAGAGGATTGCGCTCGACAAGCCTTCTCAGGACCTTGGCGCTACCCAGATTGGTTTTAAGGGGCTCTCCGTTCTCATCCATATGGAGTCTGGTGGAAGCGGCATTATGGAGCAAAGTGTCTACTTCTTCGAGGCCCTCGTATTCCCGGCGCCAGTTATCCCATTGCTCGTCGGCTTCAAGGATTTCACCTTTGAACCAGCGTAGGCTTTCAGCACTTCTCGGGAGACCGAGGCTGCTCAGGAAACGAATCGTATCCAACTTGCGGGGTTCACTGCGATAGAGAGCCCAGACGGAATGTCCTCGGTCTAAGAGTTCGGCCAGAATATACTCTCCGAGGAAACCTGTGCCTCCGGTAAGAAGCACCTTCATAGATCCGTCCATTATCCCTCCAGATTTATTATTGCTAACCTCTCCGAAACCGGAAATCACATCCGGGTTTCCGGAAGCAGAATGTCACAGCCTATAACAGGCACAGGTGCCATTGCAAGGGTAAAGCTGAAAGCCGTCTCTGGCCGGTTCTTTCATTTCCCCTATTCCCAGATCAGATGGATGTGCTATATTAATCGTTTGTCTAAAGACCCTAATTGCGAGGTGCGATATGCCCGCCGAAGATTTGAGACCATCAATTGCTTTCGTATGGAGACCTGAGGAAATTTCTTCTTCAGTGGTACAGGCCGCGCGTAGTACCGGGGGCCGGGCCATTTTCGATATTTCCTCATCGGATACGGACAGTGCAGGGAAAGCTCTGCTGCAAGCTGATGCCGCGGCCGACGCCGTTGATCTCAAGATCTCTATTTCCTGTCTCCTGCAGGACGGTCTGGAAGAACTCTTGGAGGACACGGACATCAAGAAGATTTGGGTGGAATTGCACCCTACGCTGCTTGAAGGAGACTCGGGCCCCTATCTGGAAAGGATAGCGGTACTCTCCCGGAATTACACAGTAATTCCCGTAGTTGGCTCCGTGGATCTGATCACCCGCATTGTAAACGAGTTTCCCCAAATAACCGGCCTCGCGCTGAAAGGCAACGAGGCGGCCGGCTTTGTAAGCAGCGAGAACTCACTTGTCCTGTATGCCACTGTTCGGGAAATGATCCGAAGCACGAATACAGGTCCCGATCTGTTCATTTGGGGTGGGGCAGCCACTCCCGAAGCCGCTGCGACATTTTTAGCCGCGGGGGCAAAGGGAATTGTCTTTGAAAGCCTCCACTGGCTGACTGATCTGGTTGCCGCGGATGACCAGACGCGGGACAAGATATCCAAGCTCCGGCCGGATCACACGGATGTGGCCGGATCGAACCTCGACATTCCCTGCCGTCTTTTCAACAAGGGAAATTCCAAGGCTGTGAAAGAACTGAAGGAATTTGCCGGGAGTCTGTGCGGCGCTGAGATCACGGACGAACAACGTGGTTCCTTTGCCAAAAGGATTCAAAGCGATTCGGTGCATGCTCTCCAAAGTCAATTTGACCGAGGAAAGCTCATTCCTCTCGGTGTTGAGGCCACCTTCGCCGCGTCCTTCGTGAGACGCTTCGGGTCAAAGACCGAGGAAGCCATCTCACGCTTCATCAGAACAATCGATCAGGTCCTCTCAACCGCGGCCAAAGCGGAACAGGCCTTTGTCGCAAGCGCCGTGGCCAAAGAAATGGGCACAAAGTACCCGTTTGTCCAAGGGGCCATGTCCTGGATTACCGATGTGCCGGAATTTGCAAGGAAAGTAGCTGACGCAGGAGGTCTGCCCACGGTTGCGCTGGGCATGATGGACAAAGAAACCCTGGATCGGCGGCTGGGGTCGCTCCCGGAAATTTTGGGCGACGCGCCCTACGCGGTGAATGTCATCGCGCTGGCCGAAAACCCACACCGAGACGTTCAACTGGCCTGGATCAAAGATGTGAAGCCGCGCTTCGCAGTGATTGCCGCGGGTGAACCGTCTCACGGGGCGGAGTTGATGGCCCGGGGAATCAACGTGATCTACATTGCTCCTAACGAGGAGCTTCTACGGCTGGCCTTTGGAGCAGGCATTCGCTACGTGATCTGCGAAGGGAACGAAGCCGGCGGACATGTGGGGCAGCATAGCACGCTGACAATGGCGCAAATCGTGCTGGACCTGAAAAACCGAGAGCCGCAACTCTTTGAAGGACGGCGAATAATTTTAGCCGGAGGAATCTCGAACCGAGAAACCATTTTTATGGCATCCATGCTGGGCGCGGACGCGGTTCAGATGGGCACGGTCTATCTAACAAGCAGTGAGATAGTCGAAACCGGCGCGCTCACCGAACTGTATCGACAAGTTATCCTTGGGTCCAAGCCCGGGGCCACGGTGGTGACAGGCGAAGGGACAGGCCTTCGCGTCAGGTCCATCAAGACCCCTAAGATGAACGCCATCTGTGCTCTTGAGCGAGACTTCGCCGCGGGCACGGAAGACGAGTCCTCTTTTCGCATGAAGATTGAGGCGCTCAGCGCCGGGAGTCTTTTCGTGGCTGCCCGAGGTATGGACAAACCCGGCGGTACAGCCCTGGAATCTGACAAATGCCTTGAAGAAGGCCAGTTTATGAGCGGGGCGTGTGCAGGCTCACTGAAGGCCTGCGTGGAAATGAAGAGCCTGCATGAGGAGTTGGCACAGGGAGCATTGGAAGAAGGATTGCCGTTCACAGGGCCTTTACTGGAACAAAATGCCCCTCGTCCCTCAGGAGTGGAAGTCAGTCACGTTGTCGCGGGTCATCGAATACAGGCCCCTTCCGTAGTGGAGCAACGTGGACCGGTCCGGGAACGGATAGCGATTACCGGCATGAGTGTCGTCAACGCTTTGGGTAACAGCCCGGAGGAGATTTGGGCGGCCAGCCTGGCCATGAGGAGCGGCATAGTCCCTGTGCCTCAAGCCAGATGGAACCACGAGGTTTTCTATCATCCCCGGCCTCGAATGCCGGAAAAGACCTATTGCAAGGTCGGGGCCTTTCAAACTATCGAGGTGTCCCGTAAAGAAATAGGTGTCCCTCCCCAGGACTTCCGGACCATGACTGACGCCACCAAGATCAGCATGTGGCTGGCCGGCAAAGCCATCGACGAATCCGGGATCCTCGATTCGGATATCCCGCGGGAACGCATAAGCGTGCTGATTTCTCAGAACTCGGGAGAAGCTGCCGCCACATTGCAGGACGTAATAATCCGCGGCTCCCTGACCCACATAATTTCAGCCGTAAAGAAAGTGCTCCAGCTCACGCCCGAGATGGAAGCGGCAATAGCCGAAGAGGTGACATCGGGCAGAATAGCCATAGACGACACAACGCTGCTGGGCAGGCTCAATTGTTCCGCGGGCGGCTTCATTTGTAACAAATACGGATTCATGGGCCCCAGCTTCTCGGTGTCCGCGGCCTGTGCGACGGCTCTGGTGGCATTGTACAGCGCATACCAGATGATACGAAACGGGATTATAGATGCAGCAATAGTGGGCGGCGGCGAAGAGTTCCTTACGCCGATGCATTTCCTCGAATTCTCCGCTCTGGGGGCTCTCGCAGGACTGTCCGGCGTAGAGCGCTCTGCGGCTGAGACCAGTCGTCCGTTTGATGCGGCAAGAGACGGCATGGTTCTGGGTGAAGGCGGCGGAATGATAGTTATCGAGAGGGAGTCCGTTGCACGAAAAAGAGGGGCCAAGATCCATGCGTACATAACCTCGATGGGTGCCAGCAACAACAACCTGGGCATGGTCGAATCATCCAGGATAACTCAAGAAATAGCGATAGGCGCTTCTTTCGACGATGCGTCTTACGGACCGGACTCCGTGGATGTTGTGGAATGTCACGCGACCAGCACGCGACAGGGCGACGTGGAGGAAGTCCAGGCCCTAAAGGCCTTCTTCAATTCCGGCCGCCGAACCGTTCTGACCTCCTTCAAGTCGCAGATCGGGCACACTTTAGGCGCTTCCGGGATCAACAGTCTCATCAGAGGAATTACGGCTATGAATGCCGGGATTTATCCGGCAACTTTGAATTTCGATGAACCCGACCCGGACTTAGGCCTCCCGGGATCGGACCTCACCGTTTTGCCGAACCCTGAGGAGTGGCAGTTGCGGAACGGCAGCCCGAGACACCTTCAGGTCAACGCCTTCGGCTTTGGTGGGTCCAATTACGTTGTGCAGGTGGAGCAGGCCATGGACAATGATGGCGCAGTCTTAGTGCAGTTGGGGAAACCGCAGGAGGCGCTGGAAGACTCTGCTGATTCGCCGGCTCTTCCGGACGGGATACATTTCTTCAGAACCGAAATAAGCGGTAAGCCTTATCGCGTGGCAGTGGTAGCGGAATCAGGCCAGGAAGCGCTCGAACGCATACAAAACACGGAGCCGTTTAGCAATGGAGGCGGCGTGGCTGCGAAGCGCCAAAAGGCCATGGCAAGGCAGGGGATCCATGTGGGATCAGCCGAGGTGCCCCCGCCGCCGCTCGCTTTTGTGTTTCCAGGCCAGGGGTCACATTACGCCGGAATGGGTTTCGAGCTGTATCAGACTTTTCCGGTTGTTCGTCAATGGATGGACCGAGCGGCCGAGGTGGCGGATTTCGACCTTCTGCACCTACTCTTTCACGATCGGGAGGAAGATCTCCAAAAGACCCGCTGGCAGCAGCCCGCTCTCTTTACCATAGAATATGCAATGGTTCAGTATCTGGCCTCTCTGGGCGTCCGGCCGGCGGCTATGGCAGGCCACAGCCTCGGTGAATTGACCGCTCTGTGCCTGGCAGGCGTGTATTCCTTCGAGGATGGCTTCCGAATAGTCAACATGAGAGCTATCTGCATGGACAAAGCCTGCACAATGAACGTGGACCCCGGCGTGATGATGGCCGTGGACGCGCCGATGGACATTGTGGAGGAAATGCTGGCGAAAGCTGAAAAGGTCTACATAACCAACATAAATTCGCCCCATCAGATTGTAATCGGGGGAGACACCGATGCCGTGAAGGCCGTGGGAGCCGAATTGAAGCAACTCGGCCACAGGTCTACTTTGCTGCGGGTGAGCATGGCGTTTCATTCCCCGATAATGAGGTGTATCCACGATGAACTGGAAGAGTTCATCGCGGGAATAGAATTCCACGCACCCCGCATTCCGGTGATATCAAATACAACCATGAAGCCGTTTCCGGACGACACAGCCGAAATCAAGCGCACCGTCATGGCGCACCTGGAGTCGCCGGTCAACTGGATGCCGAATGTCCGCACGCTTTGGAACGACCACGGGGTCAGGCTTTTTGTGGAAGTAGGCCCGAGAGACATCTTGAGCAATTTAATTCGGGACATCGTGGAAGAGGCGGACTGCATACAGACGTGTCTGCCCTCCGCGGAAAGTCTGGTGTACAGGAATGCGATGTCTCAGTTATTTGCCAGGGGAAATCTGCCCTCAAAGGGATCGTTGAAGCATGTATCTTTTCCCGTTACACAGAAGTCTGCCGACACTACACCGGCGGAAATAGCCGTCAGGCCGACGACTGCCCCTGTAGCGTCGGCTCTTCCGACGAATCTGGAACAGATCGTTCAAAGAGAAATAAATGCCTTTGTGATGGAAAGCTTCGGTAAATTCCTCAAGCCGGCTCTCATGGCCGCAATTCGGAGAGACTACGATCCTCGGTTCGGGGAACAAGGTCTCGAAAACCTGCTGCGTGCAATGTTCCCCGGTGTTGACTCGGGTCCCGTTGTCTCTTTACCGCCTTCCTCACAGGTTGTCCCGACCGTTCAACAGGCTGTGGCGGTCCCAATTGCCGCGCTTCCCCAGACCGACCAGGTCGCGACACCGGAATCAACCGGCGCGGAGGACATCACCGAGGCGGTGATAGGCATCATCATGGATGCAACCGGGTACGAAAGAGATGAGATAGAGCCCGAAATGGATCTGAGAGAAGACCTTTCCATCCGCTCCAGCAGGCTTCCGGTCATCATAGACGCTGTAGAGGGGCACTTCCACATCAAAATAGACCTTGAGGAATTTATGGATGCCCGGACGATACAGGACATCTCTGACCGTATTCTAGCGGTTCTTTCGAGGCAAGCGTGCAAGAAAGTCGCACCTGCCCAACCGCCGGCCGGCAGTGCCCAGACAGAGCCTGCCCGGATGATTGAACCCGCTGAGGAGAACCAAACCCTGAAAAGGGTTGTTTTCACCGAGGCGCCTCTGGAGCCGGGAGACTCCCAGCCGGTTGAACTCGATCTGATGGATACCGTCGCGGTCCTGGCGGCAGAGGGTGGCACGGGACTGAGACAAGAGGTCGGCGGCATTTTCCGGCGAGACTATGGGATTAGCATTGCGCCCATGGCCTTCATGGATGTTTCATCGGAGTCCGAGGAAGCCAGGTTTGACCTTCGAACCCACAAAGGCGCCGCGGATGCCGTGGGTCTCCTTCAGGAACTGCAATCTCTCTCCGGAATTGTGATCATATTGGACGACGCTGTGGAGAAATACCTGGACGGCATGGAGACGGCCTCAGCCGTTCTCGAAGGGTTCTTCTCTGTCCTTAAAGCGTTCCTGGATACTCCGGCGAAGAAATTCGTGCTGATGATTCATAAGAGCCAAGGGAACGCGGGCACAGCCGGAGTGCTCGCTCAAGGCATGGTAGGCATGTTCCTGAGCGCGGCTCTCGAGTTCGCTTCCGTGCAATTCCGAACGGTCCGCCTGGACGCAAACACCGACCTGCGAGATGCAATCCGTGGTTCCTTGGATCGGAGCCGAAAGCCCATTGAGACCATATACCGAGACGGAAAAGCTTATACAACGGAAGGCCGCGTTCAGCCCTGTTCGTTCCACGATGCTCCGGGACTTCAGCTATCTCCCGGTGATGTGGTGGTTTTTTCCGGTGGCGGCTCCGGTATAACTCCGTTTCTGGCCAGGAGCCTGGCACCGTTCGGGTGCAAGATGGTTTTTCTCGGGAGAACGGAACTTGACCCTGATATCAACTTCCGCAAGTTGATTGCGGAAAGTGGCGATTCGGGGGAGATCGCGGAAAAGCTGGTTTCATCCAAGAAGCCGAGCATGTCGGGCAAACAGCGGCTAGCCGAGATCTCAAAGATTGCCAGAGCAGTGGACATAGTGCGTAACGTGGAAGAACTGCGCTCTGCCGGTGCGGAGGCGTCTTATTTCAGTTGCGACGTTGCAGACCCGGAAAAGACCCGCGCTGTTGTCGACGAAATAGTGAAGCGATACGGAAAGATTGACGGCATTGTGCACGGCGCCGGTGTCTTGCGGGATGGTTTTATCAAGCAGATGACTCCGGTGGATTTTTCCGCTGTGGTAAATGTCAAGTTTCTGGGTGCGTGGAACCTTTTCAGCGCCGCCAGCAAGGCCGGCTTAAAGTTTTTTACGTGCCTGTCGTCAGCGGCCTCCGTTCAAGGGAATCCCGGCCAGGCGAATTACGCCGCGGGGAACCGCATCATGTCCGCGTTAGTATCTCACCTACGTTCCGCCCATGAGGAAGTCCGATTCAAAGCCATGATGCTCCCGCCCATCGAAGGAGCGGGAATGGCTGAAGATCCGGAAATCAAGGTCCTGATGAAGAGGATGAACGCTGCCTACGTACATGTGGACGAGCTTGGCGAGCTGTTTTGCAGGGAACTCTTCGTCGCGCCACCCGAGGACGTCTGGGTCCTGTTCATGAGATCACTGCCGGATTTGAGCCAAGTGCGTCTTGAAATGGATGAACCGGTGGCTCCTGCCGGAAAGATCCATGCAGGGGCAGTGATGTTCAGGAACGAAGATTTCCCCATGATTGATTCCGTCTCACGCATGGATTTGCTGAACGGTGAGTTGGAGGCGACCCGCAGTTTTTCTCAGACCAGGGACCTGTGGATCGCGGACCACAAACCTTTTAAGTTCCTGAAACATCCGCTGGTGTCTGCAATCATGGCCCTGGAAACTTTCATGGAGGCTTGCAGAATCCTCTATCCGCACCTCCGTGTCCGGGGTGTTCGTGAAGCCCGGTTCCTCGACATCATAGAGTGCCCTGCAGGAACCACCAGACCCTCCGAGGTCTCCTGCCGCCGGGTAAGCAGCGGCGTGAACGGAGTTCAGTGCGAAGTGACACTCTCAACGAGAGAGATCTCGCCGTCAGGGCGGATCATGGATCGCCTCCAGTCCAATTTCAAGGCCATCGTAATGCTTGCGAGCTATCACGCAATTCCTGCAGAAGACCTTCCGGGTTTTCCGGTCAAGCCGGAAGAGCTGGAAAGCCGTCCCATGGATCACGATGAAGCTCTTGAGTGGTACCAGAATCGTACTGACATGCAGGATCGGTATCGCGTGATCGAAGACCTGGACGGCACGTCCGCCGGGGCCATTCGAGGACGAATCATCTACAAGCAAGGCACGGACTTTGCCCCGCCTCTCAGGTCCCGTTACCAGTACTCGCCTTACCTGCTGGAAGCGCTGATGCAGGTCGTGAATTTCTACATTGCCATGCGGGACCCCGACGAACCCCGCTCCATGATTCCCTATCGGATCGGGGAGATGATGTTCTTCAGAAAGTGCGCCGCAGGTGAGGAAATTACCTTGGAAGCGCGTATGAAGAGCAGTGATGAAAAGGGGATTACCTGGAATGCTCGGGCGTTGGACGAAACCGGAAGAGTGCTGATGAATGCCAAGGACATAATGATGCGGTGGTTCTCCAAGTGACGATTGGCATTGCGCTGAATACTATCGGGCTTCGCGGAGTGTATAGGTCGCACAATTGAAATCGGAACAAACACAGAGCCAATATGGATCAGCAGGGGTACGGCATGCCGTGCCCCTACCCCATCATACGTCCGCGACTGAAGCCTCGAATTGCAATCGATCCGGCGCGGCCTCTTTTGGCGTGCAAGAAACGCGGATGTCCGATGGGCCTGAACCGGCGAGGATAAATGTCCGTAAGCTGACTGTTCAAGGCAGGCCCGTTTTATGGACCTGCGCGAACACGAAACCCTCCCCGAATGCTTCGGAATCCAAAAAGGAAAACAAGTCTCGGCTTCTGTCGGTCCTATTGAGGGATTTTCAGGGCATAAGGTATGGCACGAAAGCGAGACCGGCCGAAGTTCCATATTCCATTGACATAGTTTTCGACAGGATGGGAAAACCCCGTCTGCTGCTCAACGATGCACTTGCACCAAGCATCTCTTTCAGCCATTGCGGTGGAATGACTTGGGCGGCCATGGCAGGACACGAATCGGACGTGGGGATCGATGCGGCACGAGCGGAAGAATTCCGAGGAGACTACCCGTTTCACAAGGTGTTTAACGGCCATGAACTGGAGTTGCCGCTTAAGAAAACCAAAGGGGATCGCGCCGAATCCGCGGCCCTGGTCTGGTCCGCGAAAGAGGCTTACGTCAAAGCCATTGGCTGTGCTTTTCATCTGTTTTCGCCGCTCGAAGTGACAGCTACCCCGTTGATCGTGGAACGTGATCATTCGCTCCTTCGACTAAGACTCTCCGATAGAAGTCAGGAGAGGATTGCCTTGTACGGCGGATGTCAAATGGATGTGATTAGCTTCAGGTTCGAGAAGCTTTGGGCGTCCATCGCTGCGATGGACAGGAATGCCCGTTGCTGAACAAGTTAGAGGTTTAGTTGTCTATGTCCTTATAATTGTGCTAAACAGTGACACGAGCACGGGGCTTATACGGTGTGTGGCTGCAACCGGGGCAAGTCTTAATTTTCAGTACCGAAAATAGGCCTTGTGTCAGCCTGCAAAGGGTTTCGCGAATCGGAAGACGCAACCTCAGTGGTGCACACTGTGACGCTGTTTTGAAAGATGTTTTCTCGATGCTCGCGGCCCCGGATCATTGAGAAACCGCTCATACGTAGAAATTGAGCCTCTAATCCTTGAAGAATGTTGTACTAGCCGTAAGAGGGCGCACAATTGCGTGTATTGCTCATAAACAGCAACCGAAAAGTTGATCTCCTGGCCGCACCGCCGCTGGGATTGTGCTATGTAGCGTCGGCCACCGAAGCCGCGGGACACGAGGTCAAGGTGGTGGACCTCTGCTTTACGGGAAACCATACTCACCAAGAACTTTCTCACGCTGTCCGTTCATTCGCCCCACAGGTGATAGGGCTTTCTATTAGAAACATCGACAATGTGAATATGCTGCACCCGATTTCGTATCTACCGGCAATTCGCCAACTAACCGGGTATATTCGAGAGATTACGTCTGTCCCACTTGTAGTGGGAGGGTCCGGCGCCAGCCTCATGCCTGAACAGGTTTTGAATCTGCTGGGCGCTGACTATATCATCGTGGCCGATGGTGAAGAGAGCTTCGTGCGGCTTCTAACAGCAATCGAGAATAAGGAAGCCCCCGAAAAAATTCCTGGCGTCGGCATGATGAACGGGGGAAAGTTTAATCTCACTCCACCGAGACAGACGGAATTCAGGGGCGGGACCGCAGATCTGGGCAAGTGGATAGATATAAGGCCTTACCAGAGAATAGGAAGCAGTTACAATATCCAAACGAAAAGAGGATGCAGGCAGCAATGTATTTACTGCACCTACAATCAAGCCCTTGAA
Organism: Desulfomonile tiedjei; assembly: GCA_016212925.1. Classification (NCBI taxonomy): domain Bacteria; kingdom Pseudomonadati; phylum Thermodesulfobacteriota; class Desulfomonilia; order Desulfomonilales; family Desulfomonilaceae; genus Desulfomonile; species Desulfomonile tiedjei. Next base: position 304,152 of record JACRDF010000003.1, on the reverse strand, counting down.
GGGAACCGGCTGAGGCTCCGCTCGCCTGACGAAGTGGTTGATGAGATCGAAGAAGCGCTCTTCAAGTATCATCCTACCACGTTCGAGTTCGTTGATGCGGTGTTCAACGATCCAATGGAACATTCAGCAGCCATCATGGAGGAGATAATTCGCAGACCGTGGAAGGCCGAATTCACGGCCATGGGCGTTCACCCGCCGTTGGACAAATCGTACCTGGACCTTATGTGGAAAGCCGGCTTCAGATCTTTCATGGTCACTCCGGAATCGGTGTCGGACAAAATGCTTCGAAGCTACAGAAAGGGCTTCAGTAGAGACGACGTGATCCACGCGGCCGAGGCCATAAACAAGACCTCGTTTGCCGCCTGGTGGTTTTTCATGATCGGGGGCCCCGGCGAAAACAACGATACGCTCCAGGAATCGCTCGACTTTGCCCTGAAATACCTGCAAAAACAAAGGCGCCCTGTTACGAACATCGCCCATTTTTTTATCGGCGTGCGTATTTATCCCAACACGAAACTGTGGGACATCGCCTTGGCTGAAGGCCTTATTCCGCCTCAAGCCGACCCGCTGGAGACCCTCTGGTACCTTTCTGAGGACCTGGATCTGGATCGTGCCGTGCATCAGATGATTGACGCGGCTTCAGCCTGTCCTGAGGTTTACCTCGGATTTGATGAGAGAGTGCTTGTGTTCTCCAAACCAGCCGCTATGGTGTTCAAGATGCTGGGATTGCCCAGGCCGTATTGGCGGTACTTCAGGGCAGCAAATCATTTCGGGTTGCGCACCGGGATACGCTTTATGTATCGCCCCCATGACATACCCGGCATGTTGCGGGAATCGCTGAAGAGGCAGGGATCCAACGGCAGGCCGGTCGCGAAGGCGTTGATTCCGGAAAAGGCCTATGGCGACGGCCGCGCGTGACGGTCCCGCATTACATAGCCAGTCCGAAAAAGATCATTATCGCTTTTAGCGCCCGCCATACCGAAGTCATTGAAAGGCAGCTTGAAAAGACCTTGAGACAATCGGCCCGGCCAGTTTAGTCAAAGTGTATGATTTCGTACCCAACCGTTGCCCTTCATTAGGAAGAACCCTCGATACATCCAGTCGGGATCGCAAAACACAGCGGTGCTTTCTCGCGACCATACTCAAAATAAAAAACCCATCAGACGGGCTTACGGGTTAATCCATGCCGTTACCTGACGGGGTCGCACAAAGATGCTCATTTATTCTAACGCACGAGTCCTCAAAATGATAGCGTCTAATAAAACTTTTTCAAGGCAAGTTCCAAGGACCGTGACAAGCCGGTCGTAAGCGGTCGAACCTTCAAAGGACAAGGAACAGGCTCCGCTCGAACTTGGCGACCGTGCAGACCGAAGCGTTTCGGAGAGTTACACATGCAAACCATGTTGCGTTTCTTTTTCACCGGAGTTGCTACGCTGCTCCCGTTTGCGGTCACTGTGTTCCTGGTGAGCTGGCTAGTCAGGATCACGGATGCATACGTGGGGCCCAGCAGCACCTTCGGAGCGTTCCTCGTTACCATTTCGGGGACCCAATACAAGTACTCCGGATACATCGTCGGGTACTTGGTGGTCGTGCTACTGATAATCCTTCTCGGGTTCCTTGTGAACCGCGCCACGGTGTCACGACTTCACCGAGCCGTGGATCGCACGTTCGCCAGGATTCCTTTGTTCGGCAAGATATACGCCACTGTGGGTCAAATGGTGGAAATATTTGGCCAAAAGGGCCAAGGTGGCCTGGATCGTTTTGGCGGAGTCGGTCAGATCCGAATGGGCAATGTGAAGATGCTTGGCCTGCTGACCTCCCGTCAGCGTTATCTAATGCCCGACGGTCGGGAATACTTCTTGCTCTTTGTTCCGAACTCGCCGATCCCGGCCACCGGGTTCAACGTGTTTGTGCCGGTGGAAGATTTCGAATTGCTGGACATGGCCGTGGAGGATCTGGCAAAAGTGTTGATGTCTCTGGGCCTCCTGGGCTCGCAGGTTCTGCGACCTCCGGTTCAGCCCGTTCCTGTGAAAAAGGTGCAAGATGGACCAGAAACTGTGTGATGATTTGGTGCGTCGGTCCCTGTTGGGACCTTACGGAAAACTACTAGGATTTGAGGCTGTTGAAATCGAAGAGGGGTGCTCGTTGGTTCGCATGACGGTTCACCCGGACCTGGAAAACATCTTCGGAGCCACTCATGGCGGCGCGTTGTTTTCCGTCATCGACGAGGCCTTTCAACTGGCTGCCAATAGTCACGGGATCTGGTCCGTGGCCCTGAACGTCAGCATTACGTACATGGCTGCGCCCAAGCCGAATACAGTCCTCGAAGCGCGTGCGAAAGAACTGAACCGAACAAAGCGTACAGCATCGTACTACTGCGATGTCCGTGAAAAAGACGGGGGCAGACTTATTGCCACCGCTCAGGCATTGGCCTACCGAACCGGAAAAGATATAGCCTTCACATAAAGAGCGATGGTCCGCTCCCCCAACTTGATTGGGTAAGCCTCTACTTGTCTTTCTTGAAGAGGTTGGACAGCCTGAACTTGCCTTTTTTCGCAGGCGCTTGCTTCTCCTTGTTCTCTTGGGGTGCTGGCGGTGGTGAGGGTGGCGGCTCAATTTTCTTCGGTGGGGCCTCTATTTCACCAGGCTTGAACGAGAGCATCTCGGTCAATTCCACAGTATCGAGGAATTCCTCATCATGCTCGATCGTTTGCGGTGTCTTTAGGGGTTTAAGCTTGGGAATAGGCTTGGGAATAGGTTCGGGAATCGGCTCGGGAATGGGCTCGGCCGTCGCTTCCTTTTTCACGACCCTGAAGCGTATACCGCGACTGGCCAGGTCTTCCTCGCTGATGAGTTTGTTCTCAAAAAGCTGCGTGAGAAGGTCGGCAAAACCTTTAGCGGAGATTTTGAACCGTTGCATCAGCTCTACATTCGATAACTCACCCCGGATGGCTTCCACGGCTTCCCGCGCATTTAAGTTTCTGCTCGTTTGTTGTTCGGCCATTTCCAAAATCCTCGAACTAATTATACAGCATCCCAGGCTCAAAGGTACCGGCTGTTCTTTAGTTCTCGCAGCATTTTTCTATTTGTTCGGACGGTTGTGTTGGCTTGGCCGATTTAGCATCGTACTCCACTAGATACTGAATTGCCGTAGAGTTTTTAATAAAACTTTGACTATAAAATGAGAAACAACTTCTATTTTCCTAAAATTTCTGTATTATTCCCTTTCTTAACGGCCAAGACACCAGTCGCTGTGGCAGGGCCCGGGAGACAGCGTGACGCGCAATAGAAAATTTCTCATTGTTTCAATGCTTTATTTCGCCGAAGGCTTCCCTTTCGGGATCGTCGACAAGACTTTCCCCGCGTATTTTGTCTTCCATGATTTGTCCGTCGTGCATGTGGGTTTGCTCAGCTTGCTTAACCTGCCTTACGCGCTGAAGTTCTTCTGGGCCCCTGCGGTGGATTTTCTAGGAGCGCGGCGCCACTGGATCGCTGCGGCGCAGCTTCTCATGGCAGCCTTGCTCCTGGCAATCTTGCCTTTCGACCCAATGGAGCCAAGTTCTCTGTTGTGGGGACTCATAGTTTCATTTGCCATAATGTCGGCCACGCAAGACATCGCCGTCGACGCGTACACTATCGAGATGTTAAGGCCGTCTGAACTTGGGCTGGCAAATGGTTTCAGGCAGGCGGCTTACCGTGGAGCCATGGTTTTATCCGGTGGAATATTAGTTGCTATGGGAGGAAGACTGGGGTGGGGCGCCGCCTATTTCATTGCCGCTTTTGTCCTTCTTGGGTGCTGCCTCATTTCGCTGAGACTACCTCATGTTGAAGTGCAGCGTCCGCCTTTTTCGCTGGCTACTCTGATTGCGCCGGTAAAAGACTTCCTTGCCCGACCAGGTGTAATTCATGTTGGGCTGTTCATTCTGCTATATAAACTCGGAGACATGTCCATGGGTCCCATGATTCTTCCCTTTTGGAAGTCCAGGGGCTTGACACTGACCGAGATCGGGCTGATCACAGGGACCCTCGGTGTTGCCGCGGCCATAGCCGGCGGTCTTGCCGGTGGTCTTTTCATGGCTCGATACGGTATTTTTCACGGCCTCTGGTTCCTTGGGTTATGGCAGTCCTTGAGTAACCTCAGCTACGTCTGGG